>CAYFRC010000114.1:0-6663 GCA_964345325.1 uncultured Oscillospiraceae bacterium | reverse complement strand
AATGGTGAGGCGCTGTTTCTGCCCGCCCGACAGCGTCACGCCCCGCTCGCCGACCAGGGTGTCATAGCCCTTTTCGAATTCGCGGATGAAGCCGTCCGCATCCGCCGTGCGCGCAGCGTCGTAGATCTTCTCCGCAGGCGCGTCCGCATCTACGATGCCGATGTTGTCATACACCGTGCGCGAATAGAGGAACGGCTCCTGCAGCACCAGCCCGATGTGCGAGCGCAGGCACGATTTTTTGATGTGGTTGATGTTGATGCCGCCGATTAGGATTTCGCCGGATTTCACGTCGTACAGGCGCTGCAAGAGGAGCATGAGCGTCGACTTGCCGCTGCCCGTCGCGCCCAGGATTGCGACCGTCTGCCCCCTGCGAACCTTGAAATCGACATCTGTCAATACGGGGTTGGACTCCTCATACGAAAAGCCCACGTGGCGAAATTCGATGTCCCCGTCTACCGGCGTGTAGATCGCGTCGGGGTCGTCCTTTTCCGGCCTCTCGATGAGGATTTCGTCGATGCGCTCCAACGCGACGACGGATTTTCCCATGTCGGACAATATCCGCCCCAGTTCGCGGATGGGCCAGAGCAGCATGGAGATATAGCTCACAAACACCGTCATTTCGCCCACCAGCATCTTCCCGCTCGCCGCGAGGAACACGCCGTACACCAGCGTGATGCCCGTCTGAAACATGGAGAGCATGTCGCTTCCGGGCCAATAGATCGCGAGCATGTCCACGACGCGTTTGGACTTTTGCCAGAGGTCGTCGTTCGCCTTTTTGAACTTCTCCACCTCGAACTTTTGCCTGCCGAACGCGCGCACCACGCGCACGCCCGCCAGGTTTTCCTGCAGCACGGCGCTCATACTGCCCTCCGCCTCGTCCGCCGCGCGGAAGAACTTGTGTACCATCTTGAAAAACAGCCACGCGAACAGGAAAAGCGCCGGAACGAGCGCCATGGAGACGAGCGTCATTGCAGCGTTCATGCGCAGCATGACGATGAGCGCAATGGTAATCATGAGCACCGAGCGGAAGCACTGCACGAGCTGCCCCGAAAGGAAGCGGCGAATCGTCTCGACATCGGAAGTGCAACGCTGGATCAGGTCGCCCGTCTGCGCCTTCGCGTGATAGGAAAACGGAAGGGACTGCAGATGCGTATACAATCTGTCGCGCAGCGATTTTGCGATGCTCTCGCTCGCCTGTGCCGTCCAGCGCCCCCTGAGGTACTGGAACAGCCCGCCCAAGAGGCTGAGCAGCACCATCGCAAGCGCCATCAGCCACAGGTTATGCACCAGAAAGTCGCGCCCGCCCAAATCAGCCACCCATTTCCCCAGAATCCCCGGGATCGCGAGCGGCCGCTTTTCGCCGATCACGGCGTCTATAGTTTCGGCGAGCACGAGTGGCGTGATAAAGCCGATCCCCGCAGAGAGCGCCATCGACGCGATCGCGCCGGCGTATTTGGCGCCGTTGCCCCGCATGATCTCCCGCGCAAGCCGAAGTTTTCGATTGTGCAAGTCGGTTTCCCCCTTTTTTTGACATAAAAATCCCCGAGCACCATAAAGCGACCCGGGGAACAAATCGTCCTAATGCGCCTGCTTCAGCGCGCGAAAAGACGCCCCGGGAAAAAGCGGAACTGATTCCTGATTCTGACCATTCCTTCGGCGCCTCCTTTCATACATTTCCAACCCATTATACAACAAGCGATGTATATTCGCAAGGGCTATTTTGGGAATTGACAGACAATTAACCCTATGCTATAATCAGACTGCGATACGGTGATTTCAAGCAAAGGATGTGAACAGGCGTGGAAGCTTTGATCCTTGCCGCAGGCTACGCGACAAGGCTGTACCCCTTAACGCGCGATACGCCCAAGGCGCTCTTGCCCATCGGGGAAAAATGTATGCTCTCATTCATTATAGAGGGACTGAAGACGATTCCGTCCCTGGAAAAGGTATATATCGTCACCAACGACCGCTTTACCGCGCAGTTTCAATCGTGGGTGGATTCGGCGGACACTTCGCCGCTCACCGTCGAGGTCATCAACGACGGCACGAAGGGGAACGAGGACAGGCTGGGCGCGCTGGGAGACGTGCAGTTCGCGCTGGAAAAGGCGCAAATCGACGACGATTTGCTCGTCATGGCGTCGGACAACTTTTTCACCTTCCCGCTTTCGGATTTTGTGGATGCGTTTCACAGGACGGGGAAGGACACGCTGCTCGCGGGCCATATCTACGACACGGAGGAATTGCGCCGCTTTGCCGTGGCGGTTTTGGACGAGGAGGGAACCGTGAAGGAGCTCGTCGAAAAGCCGAAGGAGCCCAAGACGACGATCGCGATCTACGCCATGTACTGCTATCGGCGCGACACGCTGCCGCTGTTCAAACAATATATAGACGAGGGAAATCCCGCCGATTCACCGGGCTTCTTCCCGCAGTGGCTCCATAAGAGGAAAGAAGTCAAGGTGTGGCTGTTTCAGGGCGACTGCGTGGACATCGGCACGCACGAAACCTATCATGCCGTGTGCGAGAAATACGGCGGGGAGGCGTAAAAATGGAAAAGTGGGACAAATGGGATAAGCGGTTCATGGAGATGGCGTTTGTTATCTCCACGTGGGCGAGCTGCTATCAGGACACGCGCAAGATCGGCGCGGTGATCGTGAAAAACAAGCGCATCATGACCACGGGCTACAACGGCGCGCCTGCGGGCATCAAGACGTGCGTGGAGCGCGGCGAGTGCCTGCGGCGCAAGCTCGGTATCCCGTCCGGCGAGCGGCAGGAGCTGTGCTATGCCGTACACGCAGAGCAGAACGCGATCATTCAGGCGGCGCGGCTGGGCGTTTCGATCCAAGGGGCGACGTTGTACTGCACGCACCAGCCCTGCGTCATGTGCGCGAAGATGATCATCAACGCCGGCATCGCCCGCGTCGTGTACAAGGAGGGCTACCCCGATGCCTTCTCTCTGGAGATCTTAAAGGAAAGCGGCGTGCTGCTCGAAAAAATGGACTGATCCTGCCGAATGCAAAGGAAAAGGGCTGTTGCAAAAAATCGCAACAACCCTTTTTGTGTTTACCGTGAACAAAAGAATTTCATTCCCTTGCGGGCGTTTCCCTGTCAGCGGCGCCTGCGCCGAACGCCGCCGATGATCCAAAGCAACAGACACGCGCCCCCGACGGCGACCAATAGGCTCCAGATGTTGAAGCCGGTGATGCCCGCGCCGCCTAGGAAGGTCGTAGAAATCCAACCGCCCAATCCCGCGCCGACGATGCCCACTGCGATGTTGGCGACGGCGCCCATGTTCTCGTCATGCCCCATGATTCGGCTTGCAATCCAGCCGGCCAGTGCGCCCAAGATGATCCACAAAATGATGCCCATGGTCGTCCTCCTTTTATGTGCATTTCCATTGTACGACGTCTTCATTATTACCCGTTTTTTCGGCACTGTCAAGCGCTGCCTTATTACGGGCGATCGGCGCACGGGTTAAGATTGGGGGCGGGGGCGTCGAATCGGTTCGCTATCTCCCGACCGTCCTTTTTGGAGCGGCTATCCCTCCGGGAACAGGGGATATACGCTGAAGGGCTCGTCGGTTATGTCCACATAGGGCATGTAGCAGTGGGCGGGGTCGCTCTTGATCTCGAAGATGCCGTTTTTCGCGGGGACAAGTTCCTCCTCGGGCTTTGTCACGTCCCACGAGAGCGCTACGGGGTTCGGCGCGCCAAGCGCGGCATACAACAGCGGCCCGTATTCCACGGCGAACCGCTTTTTCCCGTAGACCTGCTCCGCGCCGGTGTAGTGCGTAATGCGGAAGCCGCGCGCAAAGCGCACCTCGATCACGTCCCCCGCCGAAACTTCGATCGTCACGTAGGAGGACGGCCTGCCGACGGCCGCCTGCGCCCCGTTTTTGAAGAAGATTGCGTTCTCCGCCGCCCATCGCGGCACGCGCAGCTTCAGCGCAAAGGGTCTTTCGGCGGCGGTTATTGTAATCCGCGCGCTTCCCCCGTCGGGAATATCCGTCTCGCACGCGATTTCGCACAGCGGAAGGCGCGCGGTCGAGGGTGCATAGAGATCGACGTACACCGTATCCTCCGTATACGTATACAGGAACTGCGGCAAGAGCCCCGCCAGCCGCGTTCCCATCGCGGCGCAGCACGTCGCGCGGTCCAGATACCGCCAGTCCTTGTGCTTTTCGAGGAAGTTCAGGTAGTGATAGCCCTCTGTTCCCACCTGCGCCGCGCACAATACGTTGTAGAGTGAATTTTCCATCTCGTCTACATAGTGCGCGTCGTCCGGGAACAGGCGGTGCATCCTCTGGTTGATGAGCACCCAGAAATTCGTGGAGCAAAGCTCGTTGTAGTTGTGCGAAACGCTCAGCCAGTTGCAGCCGGGGAAATAGGTGTCCATTTCGCACATCGAGATGCCGCCGCCCACATGCTGCCACTTGTCCTCATACATGGGCAGCGCGCTTCGCACCGCGTCGATGTATAGGCGTTCGCCCGTCGCGCGGTACAGGTCGAGATACCCTTCAAGCGTCGTTAAAAGCGTCGAATGCGGGTGGTTTCCGGGGTGGTCGTAGATCGCGCGGTGGTCCTTTCGGATGAGCTGGCGCAGCCACCAGTCCTCCTCGTAATGATTTTGGGCGACCTCGATGTCCCTTTTTACGCCGACTGGCGAATCGTACAGCCGCGTTTGCGCGAGAATTCCCTGAAATCCCAGGTTCATGTCCTTGACGAAGGGAAGCACGTCGCTGCAGTTGAACCAGTCGCCCATCTCGCGCGCCATGGCGAAGGCATCTTCTTCGCCCGCATAGCCCGCGTCCAACAGCCCGAACGTGATCCACGCGCGGGTGTAGTTCGGGTATTCCTTGGTGGGGAATTCCTCGCGCGGAATGGGGATGATGAAGCCGTCATCGTCCATGCAGTCGCGCATTTCGGAGAGCAGCTCGCGCGCCATGGCGCGAAGCGTGTCGTCCTCTTTCCACAAGAGCGTCGTGCACGCGCCCATCAGAAATTCGCCCGCGGTCTGCCCCTTGAGGTTGTTCTCAAAGTGCCCGCCGTCCGCGCCGTAGGGCACGTAGGGCGCCTTCTTCCCCTTGTGAACGCGGTACCAGTACAGCATCCTGTCCGTGTCAAAGCCCTTGAGAAAGCCGATGTTGTTCTCAAACGCCTTGTACAGCCTTCCGCCCGTGAGCGTTACGCCCCCCGTCGGAACGGAAAGCGCGTAGGGAACGGCGTATTTTTTTGCCATTGATAACACATCCTTCCTGGAATGTTTCTATTACATCCAGTATACCATTGTTTTTCATCCCCGTCAACGGCATCTTTTTGCCGCCCTCGCGCGTCAAAGAAGTATCAATCGATTTTGGAGGATGCTTTTTATGAGAAAGATTCTTTGCCTGATGCTGGCACTTTTGCTGTTTATCCCCGGCGTTGCCTTTGCGGAGCTCGAAAAGGGCGTCATGACGAAACTGGAGCTTGCCAGCGCGGTCGATTTGGACGGCGACGGCTCGACCGATACCGTCTCCCTTTCCGTAACGCCCGAGGACGAGGAGTACCCGGAGGACGCGGTCACCTTTACCCTCACTGTGAACGGACTTTCCGTGGAAGGCGCGGGCTATGCGCTCACGGGCGAACTCTACGCGGCGCGGCTCGATAACGGATACGACAGCGTGCTGCTGTTCGTACCCGAAAACGGCATGAGCTCAGACTACGCCTGCAGCGTGTTCCTCTATGAGGATGAAAAGCTTGTCGCCGTCGGCGGCATCCCTTCCCCCGCAGAGAAGATTACCGTTTTCGAAGAGACGCTCACGGGCGTGATTCGCGGGCACGCGCTGCAGACGTGGTTCCACCCGGGCGAATACATCCTGTGCAGGGACTACGGCTATTCCGAGGAATACACGCCGCACGACCCCGTGCTCATGGAAGCGCCGAGGGCGAGCTACCCCGTCGGCACGATCGTGACCCTCAAAAAGGACATCGCGCTCACGCTCACGCCCCATACGGACGAGGAGGTCATGGTGCTGCACGCGGGCGACACCGCCGCGCTGACCGCGACGGACGATATGAGCTGGATCTATCTCGCTCCCATCGCGCCGGGTGCGTACTACGATTACGCGGGCGGCTATACGGCGATTCGCGATTTTGCGGTGATGACCACCGAAGGGTTTGTAGAGGGCGCGGACGTACTTGACGGGCTGTGCTACGCGGACTGATTCCGAACCGCTTTTCCGCCGTGGATTGTATCGATACGCATAGAAAAGAGAAATCCGCCCTCGCACGGGGGCGGGTTTTTGCTTTTTCCCGCGCCGGTGCGCGGGGAAAGGCAGAATCTTTTGGAGAAATGCAATTTGTTGTTGTGAAATCGCGCCGCTTGTGGTATAATTTGTATAAAATTAAGGGAGAAGTCTCCATTTGGGAGGGTTGCGGTATGTATATCCGCCAGTTGTCCATATTCCTCGAAAATATACCGGGCAGCCTCATAAGACCCACGCAGCTGTTGGCGGACGCCGGCATCGACCTGATTGCGATGTCCATCGCGGATGCCGCCGAGTACGGCATTATGCGCTGCATCGTGGCGAAGCCCGACAAAGCCGCAGATATTTTGCGCGAAGCGGGCTATATCGTGCGGCAGACGAATGTTTTGGGCGTATGCGTGCCGGATTGCCCCGGCGGGCTG
>CAYFRC010000113.1:735-6683 GCA_964345325.1 uncultured Oscillospiraceae bacterium | reverse complement strand
CACGATCTTCGCCAAAGGGCACCACGGCAACTGCTACTATCCCACGAAGGTGGGAACGGTGCACCCCACGATGGAGGAGGGCTTCGACCTCACCGGCGCGATGGCAGATGCCGCGCACGAGATCGGCGTGGACGCGCCGATCTATATCACGGCGGGCTGGTCTGTGCTGGACGCTTCGGAGCATCCCGAGTGCTGCATGCGCGACAAACACGGCGAGCTGATTGAAGACCGCATTTACAACCAGCGCGACGACATCATCCGCCGCAATACCGACCCGAACGCGCAGCCGACCGACCCGCGCCCCGGCTGCAGCTGGGACAACCTGTGCATGAGCGGCGAATACGCCGAGCATATCTATGCGCTGACGCGGGAGATTTGCGACAGGTACGCCAGGGTGGACGGGCTGTTTTACGACATCGTCTACCTCGAGGGCGCATGCTACTGCGACAACTGCAAGAAGGGCATGACAGAGCTCGGGCTCGACCCCGAAAACGACGAGGACGCGAAGAAATACTTCGTCATTTCCCACCTGCGCTTCATGGACGAATGCACGAAGATTTTGCGCGAAAAGCATAGTGAGGCGACGATCTTCTTCAACAGCGGCGGCGCGGAGATCTACGCGCCCCAGTACCACGCGGGGCAGACGCATTACGAAATGGAAGATTTGCCCACGGCGTGGGGCGGCTACGACAAGATGCCGCCGCGTGCGAGCGTCATGAGCCGCTACGGCAAGGACTATTTGGGCATGACGGGCAAGTTCCACACGGAGTGGGGCGAGTTCGGCGGCTACAAGAATCCCGATGCGCTGAAGTACGAGGCGCTGCTCATGGCGGTGTACGGCGCGCGCGTGAGCATCGGCGACCAGCTCCCGCCGGACGGCATGCCCGACATGGAGACCTATCGCATCATCGGGCACGCATACAGGGCGCTGGAGAAGATCGAGCCGTGGTGCTATCCCGCCCGCCCGCCCGCGACGCTCGGCGTATACCTTTCGGGCGACAAACCGTCGGACGAGGGGCTGCACAAAATGCTTCTGGAAGGGCATATCGATTTTGAGATCGTCCTTCCGGGGGACGACCTTTCGCCCTACAGTGCGCTGATCCTGCCCGATTCGGTTTCGCTTTTGGATGCGGAGACACAGCGCATACAGGCATTCGTAGCAGGCGGCGGAAGCGTCCTTTTGACGTATGAGAGCGCGCTCGGCATCGACTGCGGCGCGAAGTATCTCGGCAAGAGTGCGTTCCGTCAGGACTACCTGAAGCCCTCGGACGCACTGCGCCTGCCGTTCGGAAACGCGCCGTTCTTTTGCTACGAGAGCGCAGCTTCCTTTGAGGTGACGGACGGCGAGGTACTGGCACAGATTTACGAGCCGTATTTCGACCGCACGTATCAGACCTTCTGTTCGCATCGAAACGCGCCCTACGTCAGGGAGCCTTCTGCACACCCCGCAGCGGTGCAAAAGGGAAATGTCATCCGCATCGCACATCCCCTGTGCAGGCTGTACAGGAATTACGGCGCGCAGCTGTTCCGCGAGGTCCTCTTAAAGGCGCTGTCCCGCATCTATTCGCCGCGCTATACGGTGAAGAACCTGCCCTCTCAGGGGCGGACGCGGCTCACCAAACAGGAGGATGCATCGCGCTATGTCTTCCACGCGGCATATGCGAGCCCCATCCAGCGCGGCAACACCTGTGTGCTCGAGGATATGCCCGAACTGCACGATATCGAGGTAACAATTGCGATGGACGAGAAGGCCAAATCCGTGCGGCTCGTGCCGACGGGGGAGGAGATCGCCTTTACGCAATCGGATAATGGAGTGCGCTTCGTCATCCCCGCGCTGCAGTGCCACTGCGCCGTCGAAATCGCATATTAGGGAAACGTTGACCTATATGGAGTTTCCATATAAACATTGGTTGCGGATCTGCACCGAAAATGTGATTGAACGGCTCAACCGGGATATTCGGCGTAGAACAAGGGCAGGCGGAACCTTTTCGGATGGGAACCCGGCGCTTATGTCAGTCTGTGCCCGCCTGCGATAGGATAATGGGGTAGGAAGGCATATCTGAACATGAGACACCTAAAAATACCGGAAAGCAACGAGATGGCTGTCAGACAACAGTCAAATAGACGGCCTTCGAAATAGGCGCTAATTCTTAACGGTACCGCTTGACATAGTTAAACTTACATAGTATTATTAAAACATCGGATAGCCGAATGTACCTGAGCCGCAGGCAGCGGCACACTTACATTGTATACCGTTGAGCGCCGGTGGTTCCATATCCCGGGGGCGATTGTTCACCTTCTTGAGCGAACGGTGGAGGGTTACCCTACGAAGACTTGCATTCGGGGGAATGGAGATATCATCCACCGGAAAGGAGGGTATTGAAAGCTTTCGAACCGAATCAAGCTAACCCGAATCGGGGGTGCAGTTGAGAAGGAAGACTACGGAGAGAAACGGCTATGCGGAGACGGAATACGGCGAAACGTTCGCCGTGCATCGATCGCGGTTCAAAAGATAAGGAGGGGAAATGCAGTGAAGACGAAATTCCGAATTCTTGCCCTCGCGATCATCCTGGCCATAGTCGGGACAGCCGGTTGCGCAGCGGCACAAGAACCCGCAGCAGCGTCATATGAGCCGGAGGCAGTACCCGTTCATCCGACGCTCTTGGCCAAGTATGAGGAATTCTTTCCGCCCGCAGTGTTAAATGTAACAGACGGTGTCTGGGTTGCAAGAGGATACAACCGGAACAACCCCGTGCTTATCGAGGGCGACGACGGCTTGATCGTCGTAGATCCCGGGGAGAGCGTTCCCGCGGCACAGAAGGTCAAGGATGCGTTCAATGCCGACCTGGATAATATCTTCGACAAGAAACCCGTCAAAGCGATCATCTACACCCATCACCATGATTGCCACGTCAACGGTGCCTCTGTCTTTGCCGACGAGCAAACGGAAATCATCGGCCACGAGAGCCTGCTGAGTAACATGTTCAGCGAGTGGTTTGGGCCGGTCTATCCGTCGCGAGTCGAGGGCGGCCTCAAGATGGTAGGCGTGTTGTTCCAGAACGCACCCGTTCAGGACGGAAAAGGCTGGTATGCCGGCTACGGACTTGCCGGACCGCAGACTATCGGATCATCTGGCTTCCTGGCACCGACAAAGACCATCAAGGAAGAGACAATGTTGACAATCGCCGGTGTTGATGTAGATCTCATTCCCGTAGCCGGTGAGACGACAGATGTCCTCTTGGTGTGGTTGCCGCAAAAAGAAGTCCTGATCCAGATCGCCATCGTCTACGAGGCATTTCCGGCTATCTCGACCACGCGAGGCAGCCGCCTGAGGGATCCGCTGGATTACGTCAACAGCCTGAAGATCGCCAGGGGACTCAACCCCGAATACCTTGTGACGATCCATGGCCCCAATCCCGTCACCGGCGGAAAAGAAAACGTCAACCGATACCTGACAGACTTCAGCGATGCAATCCAGTTCGTGAATGGCCAGACACTCTACTACATGAATAAAGGCTATACGGCGGGGGAGATGATGGACCTGATCGTGTTGCCGCCCCATCTTGCTTCCAGTCCCTATTTGCAGGAGATTTATGGATCGAAAGAATGGAACATCGTCCACATCTTCCGATATTACCGCGGTTACTATACCGGCGAAATAAGGGATCTGTTTCCACAGACTACCCAGAGTGAGGCAGAGATGTCGGCCTTCCTCGCCGAAGGCGACGGCGATCTGGCAAGCAAAGCCCAGGCGGCTCTGGACATCAATCCGGAATGGGCATTGAGGCTCGCCGACGATGCGCTCTTGCTGGATCCGGATAACGCTGTGGCATTCGAGACCAAGAAGGCGGCCATGCTGATCTTGGCAGAAAACACGATGAATTCGCAGGCGCGCAACATGCTTCTGTCCGACTACCTGTTGATGACGGGCCAGGCCGGTAAGGGCTACGCACTCGCCAATCCCAATCTTGTTTTTTCGAGGATCGACGATAGATTTGTTCAATTGATGCCCATGGCCACCCTGCATCGCATCATGGCCGTCAGCCTCAATGCATCGAAATCGATGGAGAAGGACATCGTCGTTAGCCTTCAGCTGACCGACGTCAAGACGGATGACCCCAATGTGCCCGATCACTACATGTTGAACGTTCGTAAGGGCATCCTCGAGGTGGACCCCCCATCCGCGAGCGAGAGCCAATTCGAGATCGCGACCGATTCGCTGACCTGGAAGCAACTGGTTCTGACGAAGCTCGATCCTGAAGACGCCGTAGCAAGTGGAAAGGTGGTTATTTCCGGAGAAGCGCCGGAAAGCTTCTATTCTTTCATGGAGCTATTCAATTAAAGAAAGACACGGGAGCGGGACAGCTACCAATCCGAATTGAAGGAGAAGGAAAAGACGACGCTGAGGAATCGCACATCAAAGGAGGAAGCCATTCATGCTTTCCGTCGGAACCGTTGCGCCCGATTTTACGCTGCCCGACCAAGCGGGCGAATTGCGCAGCCTGTCGGACTATCGTGGCAAAAAGGTGATTTTGTATTTCTATCCCAAGGATAGCACGCCGGGCTGCACCATGCAGGCGAAAGGCTTTGCGGAGCTCTACCCGCACATCTTGGAGAAGGGCGCGGTCGTACTGGGCGTAAGCCGCGACGGCACGGCCTCTCACGCGAAGTTCGCGGAAAAATACGGCCTTCCGTTCACGCTCCTGTCCGACCCGGAGCGCAACGTGCTCGAGGCATACGGCGTGTGGCAGGAGAAGAAGATGGCGGGCAAAACCTCCATGGGCATCGTGCGAACGACCTATCTCATCGGCGAGGACGGAACGATCCTGCATGTGCAGTCTCCCGCCAAAGCCGCGCAGAATCCGCAGGACACGCTCGAACTTTTGTAAGAATATCGTCGTAGTCGTACAAGCGCCGGGCGGAGGGGAAACCCTCCGCCCGGCGTTTTAACACCCGATTTCGCGTGTTGACAGCATCATGAGAACGCGATATAATCAATGTGGCAATAATCCGTAAAGGAGAATACCGGCATGAAACAGGCGAGAATGGTTTTGGACAGGGATTTCGCCATCGGCGCAATCGATCCGCGCATCTACGGCTCGTTCATCGAGCATTTGGGGCGCGCCGTGTACACGGGCATCTATGAGCCGAACCATCCGACGGCGGACGAGCAGGGACTGCGGCGCGACGTCATTGAGCTCGTCAGAAAGCTCGGCGTTCCGGTCGTCCGCTACCCCGGCGGCAATTTCGTCTCCGGATTCAACTGGGAGGACTCGATCGGTCCGAAAGAGAACCGGCCGAAGCGCCTTGACCTTGCGTGGTTTACGACGGAGACGAACGAATTCGGTCTGCACGAATTTGTGGATTGGACGAAGAAGGCGAACAGCAGCGCCATGTACGCCGTCAACCTCGGGACGAGGACGGCGGACGATGCGCGCCGCGTGGTAGAGTACTGCAACCATCCATCGGGCACCGAGCTTTCCGCCCCGCGCATCAAAAACGGCGCGAAAGAGCCGCTTGGCATCCAGATGTGGTGCCTCGGCAACGAGATGGACGGCAACTGGCAGATGGGCTCCAAGACCGCCTACGAATACGGCAGGGTCGCAAGCGAGGCGGCGAAGATGATGAAGTGGGTGGATCCTTCGATCGAGCTGGTCGCCTGCGGCAGCTGCTCCAGCACGATGCCGACCTTTGTGGATTGGGAAAAAGAGGTGCTCGACCTGTGCTACGACCATGTGGACTACCTGTCGCTGCATAGATATTACGGCAACCCGGATAACGACACGCCCTCCTTCCTCGCGCGCGCCAACGACATGGACGAATTCATCAAGACGGTCATCGGCATTTGCGACGCGATCAAGGGCAAGCGGCACACGAAAAAGCAGATCAACCTCTCCTTCGACGAGTGGAACGTGTGGTATCACTCTTCGAACCAGGACAAGGAACTG
>CAYFRC010000113.1:0-725 GCA_964345325.1 uncultured Oscillospiraceae bacterium | reverse complement strand
CCGCTGGGGGCAAGCGCTGCCGCTGCTCGAAGACATCTATAACTTCGAGGACGCGCTCTTGGTCGGCAGCATGCTCCTCACGATGCTGCGGCACGCGGACAGGGTGAAGATCGCGTGCATCGCGCAACTCGTCAACGTCATCGCGCCGATCATGACGCGCGAGGGCGGCGGCGCGTGGGCGCAGACCATCTATTGGCCGCTCGCGCACTGCTCGAAATACGGCAGGGGTGTATCCCTGCGGCCGGTCGTTCAGTCGCCTTTTTACACCTGCAAGGATTACGGCGAAGTGCCGTATCTGGATGCGACGGCTGTCGCGACGGACGACGGCGGCGTGACGATCTTCTGCGTCAACCGCGATCTGGAAGAGGATATGCTGCTTTCCTGCGATATGCGTGCGTTCGGGAACCTGCGCGTCGCAGAACACATCGTGCTTCACCATGATGATGTGAAGGCCGTCAATACCGAGGATGCGCCTGACACCGTATCGCCCTTCACGGTCACGGGCGATAAGATCGACGGCGGCAAGCTCGAAGCGAAGATCCCCGCGCTGTCGTGGAACGTGCTTCGCTTAGAAAAAGCATAAACGATTTGCCCCTTTGCAAAAGGACGGCGGGAAACCTCCGTCCTTTTGCATATGATGGGGATTGTACGTTTCACATTTGACGCGGATATGTCTTTATGGTATAGTGTAAGTAACAGGATTATATATTAGGAGGGAACACTAT
>CAYFRC010000112.1:0-6700 GCA_964345325.1 uncultured Oscillospiraceae bacterium | reverse complement strand
GGCCGTATACCGCCTGAGCTTGCGCTTTAGTACCGTTTTCGAGCCGCTCTGCAGCGAAAGGTGAAACTGCGGCATGACCTTGCCCGTATCGCGAAGCGCCTTCGCAAATTCCTCCGTAACGACAACGGGTTCTAAGGAGCCAAGCCTGACGCGCTTTACGCCCTCCGGCTCACAGATCGCGCGGATCGCGTCGATGAGCGAATGGCCCGTGCCCCTGCCGTAGGATGCCAAGTGGATGCCCGTTACGACGAGTTCCTTATATCCCGCTTGCGCGAGGCGCGCCGCCTCTTGCCGCACATCCTCCAATGCCATGCTGCGCACGGGGCCGCGCACGTATGGAATTACGCAATAGGCGCAGTACCTGTCGCAGCCCTCCTGAATCTTCATGGAGGCGCGGGTCTTCCTCTCGTGCCGCGTGACGGTGAGCGGCTCAAATTTCCAAGGCGCACCGTCGTCCACGGCGTTTAAGCATATATCCTCCCGCACCGCTTTTTCGTACAGCGAAACGATCTCCGCCCTGCGCTTTACACCGATCACGAGCCGCACGCCGTCTAAGGAAACGCGCCGCGCGTCCCGCTGCGCAAGGCAGCCGCAAACGATGATGCCGCTTGCGGGGTGCTCCCTGTGGATGCGGCGGATGAGCTTCATGCTCTTGTTGTCGCCCACGCCCGTCACGGTACAGGTGTTGATGAGGTAAATGTCGTTCTCCCGCGAAAAATCGCCCACGGTGTATCCCGCGCGCTCGAACGCTTCGAGCATCGCCTGCGTGTCGTACTGGTTCACCTTGCAGCCGAGGGTGTGAAACGCGATCGATTTTGCCATCACATATCCCCCCAAAGCTGCATGACCACCGATAGGGATGCGATCGCCGTCGTCTCCGCGCGCAAAATCCGCCTGCCGAGCGTCACCTGTACGGCCGGGCAGAGCGCCGCCCCCGCAGGATCGATGCCGCCCTCGGGGCCTATCAAAATGCCGATGTCCGAAGCGTTCGGATGCGCTTTAAACACGTCCGAAAGCCTGTTGTCTTCGGCTTCCTCCCACGGCATCAGAAGCAGCTGCACCCCGCGCAGCAGGGGCAGCGCCTCCGAGAGCGGGAGCGCGGCAAAGACCTCGGGCACGCGCGCCCTGCCGCACTGCTTCGCCGCCTCGCGGCAGATTTTCTCCATGCGCTCGCGCTTCTTCTCCGCGTCGTTTTTATCGTACCTTGCGACGCTTCGCCGCATGATGACCGGCACGATGCGCTCCGCGCCCAACTCCGTCGCCTTCTGCGCGACGAATTCCGTCTTGTCGAATTTGGAAAGTCCCATGAAAAGCGTCACGCGCACGGGCGGCTCGCGGCTATCGAGCGCCGCTTCCGCCGTGCAAATGGCGATATCCCCTTCGATTTTAGAGATTCTGCCCGCAAAAAGCGCGCCGCGCCCGTCGGAAAGCTCTACCTTATCGCCCTCCCGCAGCCGCAGCACGCGGAGCGCGTGTTTCGATTCCTCCGCGCTCAGTGGGATATGTTCCCCCACAATCGACGCTTTGTCCGTCAAAAAGCGATGCATATCACGCCTTCACGCGGCATTCGATCGCCGCCCATTCGCCGCGAATGTGTACCTCTATGGAGGCGTAGTCCGCCTTTTCGAGCGCCTCGATCACCTCGTCCCGCCGTTCGCGCGAGATGCCGCTGCACAAAAACATGCCGCCTGGCTTGATGCGCGCCTTGACGGGCTCGGCGATCATGATGATGACATCGGAGATGATGTTCGCGACGACGATGTCCGCGACCTCCTCCACGTCCTTCAGCAGATCCCCCTGCCTGCAGCGAACGACGTCCGAAAAGCCGTTCCGCTCGACGTTTTCCCCGCACACGCGCACCGCCATCGGGTCGATGTCGATCGCAAGCACGTCGCCGGCGCCGTTGAGCGCGGCGGCGATCGCCAGAATGCCGGAACCCGTTCCCACGTCGATCACGCTGTCGCCCTTTTTCAGCGCCTTTTCGAGGATTTCCACGCACATGCCCGTAGTCTCGTGCGTGCCGCTGCCAAACGCCATGCCCGGGTCGAGTTCGATGATCTTGTCGCCCTCCTGCGCATCAAAGGGCGTCCACGTGGGCTTTACGACCATGTGCATGCCGAGCCGAAACGGCACGTAGTTCTTCTTCCAGAACTCCGCCCAGTCCTCGTCGTCCACGGTCGAGGTCTCGATCTCGAGCTTTCCCACGTCCATCAAAAGCTCCATCCGCTTTACTTCTTCCAACCGCGCGCGGATGCGGCTCAAAAGATCCTGCGTCTGCAATTCCTGCGGAAAATAGCCCGACACGCGGACATCCTCCCCCATGCGCAGCACGATATCGGGATCGATGATGTCCCACGCGCCCTCGGGGCGTTGGTTTGCGCGGATGTCGTTTCTGTCCTCGATCATGCTGCCGCTCGAGCCCTCCTGCGAAAGAATCTCGCTCACGAGCTCCGCGCCGGCGGTCGTCGTAAGTACGGTTACCTGCATCCAATCCATTCTGTTCTTCACTCCTATATATGGAAGCACCCTGCTCCTGCCCTAAGAATCGTTACAGGATCGCAGAGATCGCCCGTTCCTCCTCTTCGGTAAATTTCGTATTTTTCACCGCCTGCACGTTTTCCAAAATCTGCTCGGGGCGGCTCGCGCCGATGAGCGCGCTCGTGGTGGTCTCGTTGCGCAGCACCCAGGAAAGCGCCATCTGCGCCATGCTCTGCCCGCGCGCGGCGGCGATCTCCGTGAGCCGTGCCACTTTGTCGATCTTTTCCTGCGTGATGGATTCGGGCCGCAGGAAGCGCGGGTCTTTCACCGCGCGGGACTCTTCGGGGAGCCCGCGGTTGTATTTCCCCGTGAGCAGCCCGCCCGCGAGCGGCGCGAAGGCGATCATCCCCACGCCCTTTTCGGCGAGTACGTCGGTAAGCCCGTCTTCCACCCAGCGGTTCATGAGGCTGTAGCTCGGCTGGTGGATCAGCATGTGCACGCCCATCTTTTCGAGCGTGTCGATGGCGAGCGCCGCCCTGTCTGCGGGATAGTTGGAAATGCCCACATACAGCGCCTTTCCGCTGCGCACGATGTCGGCGAGCGTCTGCATCGTCTCCTCGATGGGCGTTTCGAAATCTGGGCGGTGGTGGTAGAAGATATCCACATAGTCCACCTTCATGCGCTTTAGGCTCTGGTCGAGCGAGGCTATGAGGTATTTGCGGCTGCCGTGGTCGCCGTAGGGGCCCTTCCACATATCGTAGCCCGCCTTGGTGGAGAGGATGAGCTGGTCCCTGTACGGGCGGAAGTCGCGCTCCATGTGCTGCCCGAAGTTGCGCTCCGCCTCGCCGTAGGGCGGGCCGTAGTTGTTCGCGAGGTCAAAATGGGTAATGCCGCTGTCAAATGCCGTGCGCAGCACCTGTTTTTGCGTTTCAAAGGGCGTAATCGCGCCGAAATTGTGCCACAGCCCGAGGGAAATCATCGGGAGCATCAGCCCGCTCTTCCCCGTCCTGCGGTATTCCATGGAGCCGTCGTATCGTTTTTCATCTGCCTGATACATATTCGTCCCCCTCCTTTTGCGCATAGTATAGCATTTTTCTTGACAGGCGGCAAGTTTTGTTTTATGATTTTGGAAGAAACGGAGGGGATGATATGCGTCTTCCGCTCAAAACGGCGTCCGATGCCGTGGAATGCGCACTGGAACTGGGCTTTCTGCCCGTATTGGATTGCGAAATCGAGGGGTATTCCCTGTTTGGAATGGCATCCCCCGAAATCGAGGGCTTTCGCGGGGAGGACTGCGTATGGGAATGGCGATGCGCGCTCGCGCAATCGCCGGATATTTTGTACGGCAAATACTTTCACGGAAAGGTCGGCGCGATTTCCGCGGAATGGTTTCCGGATTTTGCGAACATGCGCCGAGGAGGAATGGATTTTGCGGAGCTTTATGAAAACGGAAAAATCCGGCGCGGAGCAAAGAGCGTCATGGACTGCTTCGAGGAGGAAAAGTGCATCCCCTCGTGGATCCTGACGCGCCGCGTGCCGGACAAAAATGCGATTGCGGATTTGGAGCGCCGCACATTTTTGACGGTGGACAGCTTTCAGAGGAAGCGCGGAATGCGGGGCGGCGAATACGGCTGGGCGGCGGCGCTGTATACCACGCCCGAAGCCAAGTTGGGCGAAGATTTTTTGGATAGGCGCAAATTCGATGCGCCCGAGCAGTCGCGCGCGGGCATCCTCGCGCACATGCGCCGCATCCTGCCGAACGCAAACGAGAAGGCGCTTCTGCGCCTCCTCGTCGCGCCGTAAAACATCGTTATTCCTTGCGGCGCTCGTAGTCGAGCTTGATTTCCATCGCCCAGTCCTCGGAAACCGCACCGCGTTTGCGCATGGACGACATCGCCTCGCCGACCGCCGCGTAGTTGCACTGCGTTCCGGGGGAGTCGCTGCGGTAGTGGACGGCGTTCTTGCGATCTATGCCGATTTCCTCCGCGACGCCCTCCGCATCGATATTCGCGCCCAGAAACAGAAACTCCCAGCCATATTTCTTTTTCTGCCTCTCGATGAGATTGCGTACATCCCTGTGCGTGTACCTGCGGGAGGCGTTTTCCATGCCGTCCGTCGTGACCACGAAGACGGTGCGCTCGGGCACGTCCTCATCGCGCGCGTATTTGTGCACGTTCCCGATGTGGGCAATTGCGTCCGCCACGGCGTCCATGAGCGCGGTATTCCCGCCCGCCGTGTATTGTTTTTCCGTCATGGGCGGAACGGACGCGATCGGTACGCGGTCGTGCAGCACGAAGCTTTCGTCGTTAAACAGCACCGTGGAGACGAGCGCCTCGCCCTCCTCTGCCTTCTGCTTTTCGATCATGCCGTTGAAGCCGCCGACGGTGTCGCTTTCGAGCCCGCCCATAGACCCGCTCCTGTCGAGGATGAAAACCATTTCCGTAAGCCCTTTTTTCATTAGAAAAACCTCCTATATGTTTGATGTGTCTACAGTATAGGAGGTTTTGCGCGCAAAAAGGTCGCTTTTCGGGCGACATTTACGCGCCAAGCAGCGCCTGATCGTAGGAAAACAGGATTTCGTTGATTCGGTAGATATCGTACTGCCCGTGCGTCACACAGTATTCGATGATGATGTCAAATTCGCTGCTGTGGGAGAGCGAATAGCCCGCCTTGTCCAAAAGCGAGCGCATCTCGTCCAGCGGCAGTTGCAGCGCGATGCCTAAGGCGACCGCCGTCCGCTTGCTCGGCTTATAGCGCGCATCGGAACGGATTTTGGAGAAGAGCTTGCGGTCGATGTTCGCACGCCTGTAGCACTCGGCATCCTTCATGCCCTTTTCGTCGATTTTGCGCAGGAGCATCTCCGTAAAGCCCTCGTCCAGTTCGCGCAGCGCATCGTCGAGGCTCGCTCTCATAGGCGCGGCATTCTTATAATCTATCGTATCATATAAGATACCCTGCGATAGGTCCCTCCGAATGCTCTCTTCTGCGTAAACGTCGTCGATGTATCGCGCGATATCGCGCGCGGTTTTCACATCCGTCGGCAGAATCTCGATGCCGAACAGAACGAGCACCACCGTCATTTCGTTGTCGTCCAAAAACGACGCGATCTCCTGCGTCGCCACGCGCAGCGCGTCCCGCTTCGGATAGCCGTATGCGCCCGCCGAGATCAGCGGAAAAGCGATGCTTTCGAGCCCATATTCTGCGGCGAGCTTTAACGAATTGCGATAGCAGGCGCGCAAAAGCGCCTCCTCCCCGCGATTTCCGCCCGTCCAGATGGGGCCGACCGTGTGGATGACGTATTTCGCGGTCAAAAGATACCCCTTTGTGATCTTCGCCTCGCCCGTCTTGCAGCCGTTCAGCTTTCTGCATTCTTCGAGCAGCTCTTTGCCCGCCGCGCGGTGGATCGCCCCATCCACGCCGCCGCCCCCAAGAAGCGTTTCGTTCGCGGCATTGACGATGGCATCCGCCTCCATCTTCGTGATGTCATTTCTGACGATTTGAAGCGGCATAGCATCCCCTCCGATCCTTCGAAAAAAGCCCCCTCGCGGAGGCTCTTCATAGCAAAACCCTTATTCTTCTTCCTCTTCCTCGGGCAGGTCGGCGTTGTGATACACCGCCTGCGTATCGTCGCACTCCTCGAGCATATCGATGAGCCGCGTGATCTTTTCGACCGTCTCGGGGTCAGTCACCTCGGTCAAGGTGGCGGGTACCATCGCCCGCTCCGCCGAAAAGAACGTGCAGCCCGCGTTTTCCAATTTCTCGCGCACGGCGGAAAACTCGTTCGGGTCGGTAAAGATCGTCACTTCCTCGCCGTTATACTCGATATCCTCCGCGCCGGCGTCGAGCGCCAGCATCATAACTTCTTCCTCGTCGAGGTTCTTTTCGTTGTTCAGCTCGATCACGCCCTTGCGCTCGAACAGGTACGACACGCTGCCCGTCGAGCCCAGGTTTCCGCCGCACTTGGAGAAGATGTGCCGGATATCCGCCGCCGTGCGGTTGAGATTGTCCGTCACGGTCTCCGCGATCACGGCGATGCCGCCGGGCGCATACCCCTCGTAGGTAATTTCCTTGTAGTTCGCGCCCTCGCCTTCGCCCGCAGCCTTGCGGATGGAGCGCTGGATGTTGTCATTCGGCATATTCGCCGCCTTGGCCTTGGCGATTACGTCGCGCAGTTTGCCGTTGGATACGGGATCCGCGCCGCCGCCCTCGCGCACGGCGATCG
>CAYFRC010000111.1:3277-6739 GCA_964345325.1 uncultured Oscillospiraceae bacterium | reverse complement strand
TGCGCTCGGCGGTCTCCGTGCAGTCGCGCGGGAACAGCTTGACGCGGTCTTCGGATGCCTTGTTCGTGCCCAAAAGGCCGTATTCCGCATTGTAGCCGCTGCCGGAGACGGAGGAGGATAGGATATCCTCGAGGCCGTATACGGTTTTCGCGCCCGCGCTTAGCAGAAGGCGCTTGGTGCGCGCGCGGGAATGGATATCGCAGGCGAGGACGTGCTCGGTATAGCGCAAAATCGCGCGGCAATCGTTCGCGAAGACGATCTCGCATTCGCAGCCGGCATCCTCGATGATCTTGCGGTAAAAGGTGACATAGTCCACGCCAAACAGCTTGACGAATGTCGCCTCGTCCAGAACATCGGCATAGGGGTTGATATTTGCCGCATCGAGCGCTTCCAACGAAATCAAATGGTTACCAACCTCGTCCGACGGATAGCCCAGCATGAGGACGATTTTCTTCGCGCCCATGGCGATGCCTTTCAGGCAGATGGAAAAGCGGTTGCGGCTCAGGATCGGAAACACGACGCCTATGGCGTGGTCGCCGAACTTTGCGGAGATATCCTCCGCGATCTGCGCCGTCGTCGCGTAATTGCCCTGTGCGCGCGCGACGACTGCCTCCGTGACCGCGACGACGTCCTTATCGTGCAGCGAAAAACCCTCCGCCTCGGCTGCCTTTACGACGCTGTCCGCCACGATTTCGGCGATATCATCGCCCTCGCGGATGATGGGGGCGCGGATGCCCCGAGAGACGGTTCCGACATATCTTGCCATGGATTTCCAACACCTTTCGTATATTTCAGAGAAAATCGCTATTCAAAGAGCATTTTTTCCGCAAACAGCTCCTGAAAGGAGGGGATTGCGGAGAGCTCCAGATAGGTCGCTTTTTTGCGCAGGGTTTCCATGCGGGTTGCCGCGCTGCGGTTCAAAACGTGCCGCTGCGCGCCCGCGCCTGCGGCGTTTCCGACGGGCTCTATTTTGGACAGGAGAGGCGCCGGAATCAGCCCGATGCGGCAGGCGCTCTCTTTATTTATGAAGCTGCCGAAACCGCCCGCGAGGAAGACCTTGCGGATATCCTTATCCGTAACGCCCATTTCGCGCATGAGGATTTCGATGCCCGCCGCGATTGCGCCCTTTGCGAGCTGCACCTCACGCACGTCTTTTTGTGTGAGGATAATGCCGTCCGCGATTTTCACGGCGCACTTGCCCTCGAAATCGCACAGCATATCTTCGGGTGCTTCGTCCTCGTCGATTCTGCCCGTTTCATCGATAACGTACGCATCCAACAGCTGGGCGATCGCGTCCACAAGCCCGCTTCCGCAGATGCCGACGGGTGCTGCGCCCGCGATGGTCGTATAGGAAATTGTTTCTCCGTCCACGCGCACGTGGTCGATCGCGCCTTCGATCGCGCCGGTGCCGCAGTGGATGTGCGCGCCCTCGAACGCGGGGCCTGCGGCGGCGCTGCAACAGAGAATCCCGTCCCTGCCGCCGAGTGCGATTTCGCCGTTCGTGCCGATATCGAGCAGCAGCGAAACGCCCTCCGCTTCGTCCATATCGCACGCGAGCATCGCGGCGACGGTGTCCGCGCCGACGTAGCCCGCCACACACGGAAGGAGCGATACGCGCGCATCGTGCGGAACCAGCCCGACATCCTTCGCGGATACCGCCATGCCGCCCGTATACGCGGGGATGAACGGCGTCACGGCGATGTGCTCCGGGGAAATTCCCGCCAGCAGATGCATCATGATGGTATTGCCCGCGAGGGCATATTCATAGACTGCCTCTTCGGGCAGGTTTTTCTTTTGCAGCATTTCGCGCACCATCTCGCAAAGGGCGCGCCTGACGCACTCCGCCTCCTCGAAGAGACCGTTTTCCGCCGTTCGCGCATGGTCGGCGCGGCTGATGACGTCCGCGCCAAACTGCCTTTGCGGGTTAAGGCGCGAAGAAGTCGCGAGCCGCTCGCCCGTCAAAAGGTCTAACAGATACGCGGCGATGGTCGTCGTGCCGATATCGACCGCAACGCCCAACGCGGGCAGCGGCGCATCCGATACGGCGAGGACACTTCCGTCCCTCAACAGCGCCCATGTCGTCTCCGCGCGAACGGCGCTTGGAAGCGCGCGCGCGGCGGAAAGCGCAATGCCGCTTGCGAAACCTAAAGCAGCCAGCAGGCGCTCGTCGTCTCCGCGCTGGTCGGAAAGGCTCGGCGCGGGAACGCGAACGGGGAAAAGGGAATATCCGCTGTCGAGCGCGATTGTGCCGCCGTGCGATTCGGTCATGATGACGGCGCCCGTTTCGTTTATAACGGTTATTTCTGCATCGCCCAGAACATGCGCCGCACAGGCGAGCCTGTACCCGGCGCGAATTTCGTCCTCGGTAAAGAACCGCGCCTCATCGGGCGTCATTTCGGAAAGCTGCCCGCGCGCGATGACGCGGCATTTGCCGCAGAAGCACCTGCCGCCGCATGGAGCGTTCACGGGCGTGCCCGCATGGGTTAAAATATCCATAAGGCGCGCATTTTTTTCGGCCTCAAAGCATACAGTGCCCTGCGGAATATGTATCCTGACGGAAAAAGCCATATCGTTCCCCCTTCGGAGAATCCTTGCCAATATGTATTGTAGAACAAAAGCGGCCTTCCGTCAAGTGTTTTTCGTGTGATGAAGCGCCCGTTTTCGTTACCGAAAAGCGGCATGCAATGCAATTTGTACCGTTACGGTTCGTTTTCGCTTGACAAGCACTTCGTTTTGCGGTATCATAAAAACGGTTTCTCAGGGCAGACGAGAATAACGACGATATTGGAGGACTGCATCATGGAGAAAGTACGTTTGGGCCTCATCGGATGCGGCGGCATCTGCAACAAGTTCCACGCGAACAACCTTTCGACCTTTGACGACATCGAGGTCGTCGCGGTGGCGGATCCGGTTGAATCCCGCCGCGAAGAGGTTGCCGCCCGCTTCGGCTGCAAGAAGATCTACAAGAACCACAGCGATCTGTACGACCATGAGAGCAATAAGACGCTGGACGCAGTGTACATCTGCGTCGAGCCGACCGCGCACACCGATACGGAGCTTCGCGCCATCGATCTGGGCCTTCCGTTCCTCGTCGAAAAGCCGATGACGCTCGATCCCGCGCTCGCGGACGAGATCGTGAAGCGCGTCGCCGAGAAGAAGCTGATTACGTCGTGCGGCTTTCAGGACAGGTATCTGGACATCATGAACATGGTCAAGGACGAGCTGCCCAAGCACAGGAAGGGCGGCCTGGTCTACGGCGCGTGGGTCGGCGGCATTCCCGGCGTGTGGTGGTGGCAGAAGAAGTCCACCTGCGGCGGCCAGCTCGTCGAGCAGAACATCCACATTTTGGACGGATTGCGCTACCTCTTCGGTGAGGCGAAGTCCATTTACGCGACCAACACCACCGGCATCGTCGACCGTTCCAAGCACCCCGAATACGACACGGACGACCATTCCACCGCC
>CAYFRC010000111.1:2242-3261 GCA_964345325.1 uncultured Oscillospiraceae bacterium | reverse complement strand
TTTGAAAACGGCTTCACGGCGACCCTCGTGAGCGCGTGCTACCTGACGGAGAATTGCGGCGGGCAGTTCTCGGGCATCAACATCACGCTGGAGGACATGGTCATCAAATACCGCCTGCGCGACAGCGTGACCTTTTCGACCGCCAAGGAGACCCTCACCTACAAGACGCGCGTGTCGCAGGGCGTCACGGAAGACCGCGTGTTCATCGACGCGGTGCGCAGCGGCGACGGTTCCAAGATCCGCTCCCCCTATTCCGACGGAATCAAGTCTCTCAAGCTCGCCTTTGCCGCGAACGAATCCATGGAGACCGGAAGGGGTATCACGTTCTGAGGGTCGGAGGAAGAAGATAGGCGGTTTTGTATTCCCGTAGCCTGTTTTTTTAGAGACTGCTCCTTTGAGGACGCGCTCAGGACGATCGGGAAGCTCGGCTTTGACGCCGCAGAGACCTACAACTGGAAGAATCTGAACCTCGAAAGCGTTGCGGACGCTGTCAAGGAAAGCGGCGTCGAATTGGTCAGCATGTGCACCACGTGCTTCGATCTCACCAACCCCGCCTCCCGCGAAGCGTTTGTCGCGGGCGTTCGGGAGAGCGTCGTCGCGGCGAACAAGGTCGGCGCGAAAAAGCTCATCACGCAGGTCGGGCAGGACACCGGCGCGCGCAGGGAGTTTCAGCACGAATCGATCGTCAAGGGCCTAAAGGCCGCAGCGCCCATTTTGGAGGACGCGGGCGTGACGCTCATGATCGAGCCGCTCAACACGTATTTCAATCACCCCGGCTACTATCTATGGAGCGCGGTGGAAGGCTTTCAGATCGCGCGCGAGGTCGGCAGCAAGCATGTCGCGGTCATTTACGACATCTACCACCAGCAGATCATGGAGGGGAACATCATCCCCAACATCACGAACAATTTGGACGTGATTGCCCACGTGCACTGCGCGGGGCACCCCGGCCGCCACGAGCTGCAGTACGGCGAGAACGACTACAAGGTAATCTTTGCTGCCGTCGACAAGGCGGGCTA
>CAYFRC010000111.1:0-2219 GCA_964345325.1 uncultured Oscillospiraceae bacterium | reverse complement strand
TTTTCCGTGGAGATTTCGGATACGCAGGACTGTCTTGGCGATTTGGATATGCTCATGGGGCTCGACCTCATCATCCCCTGCTGGACGATGGGGAAGCTCGAAAACGCATATACCGAGAACATCTCCAAGGCGGTCGGCGCGGGCGTTGGTATCGCGGGCTGCCACGGCGGCATGTGCGACGCGTTCCGCGAGAACGTTTTGTGGCAGTTCATGACCGGCGGGCAGTGGGTGAGCCACCCCGGCGGCGACGGCGTGGACTACATGGTGGACATCCAGCCCTCGTCATCGCGCATCGTCGAGGGGCTGGACGATTTCCCCGTGTGCAGCGAGCAGTATTACGTGCATGTGGACCCCGCGATCCAAGTGCTCGCGACGACGCGGTTCCCCGTCGTGCCCTATTACCACGTGTCCAACGGCTTTGTGGACGTGCCCGTTGCGTGGACGAAGTACTGGGGCAACGGCAGGGTGTTTTACACCTCGCTCGGGCATCACGATGATGTGTTCGACAAGTCGCCCAACGCGCAAATCCTTATGGAGCGCGGCATGCTGTGGGCGGCGGAGGGGAAACAATACGCCCTCGACCACAACCTGACGACGGATTTGTTTGAGAACAAGGCGAAGATGTTCTGAGTGCTTTGAAGACAGGGCGGGCTGTCGCAAGAGTATGCGACAGCCCGCCTCCTATATTGTATAGCGGATTATCCGCTTCCGATGCCTGCCGCGCCGTATCGCGCAAGTCGGCATATGTTCGCAAATCCGTACCACGCTTGATCTATTCCGCAATCGCCGATACCGGCTGCCTCGCCAATACCATCGCCCTCTCACGAATAACGCAGCGCACGATCGTTCGATAATAGACCATACACTGCGATGTTTCCCTAAATTTCCAGCTTTTCCGCGTACTTATGCCACTGCGCAGATCCCACATACGCCGTCTCAATCTTTTCGCTACCGTCCGCATACCAAACCTTGAATATCGTGTATCGATTTTCATGATACGTTCGCTTACCCGTACTTGCGCCCACCATCACCCCAAGCGGTCCGGCTATCATATTGCCTACAACCGCGCGCCCCGCGGAACTGCTGATACTCCCCGTAGAGGTTATCGTGCTGTATCCGTCTATAATCTTCGACTTCACAATCGTTTCCGCAAGCCGCTTCTGCCTCCGCTCGGCTTCCTGCTGTTTGAGGGCTTTTCTCCCTTCGGGGGTATCCTTCCAGTCCTCTCTCGCTGAGTATATTGCCACAAATATAAGAAATCCCATCACAAAAAGTGCGACGATTATCATAAACAACACCGCTATGTTGCCCATCATACCCAACCACCCTTCCCATAGCCGTAGATTATAGTGGTACGGCTTCCTTATTCCCATCATCCATCGTTACTACCCATTCCTTGTTCGGCGCGGTCTTGCTGCGCACAACCAGCTCGCAGTCCATCGCTTCGAGCATCTTAAACATCACGTCCACACGCATCGCGTTCTTGTTCCGCAGCCGCTCACCCACGCCGCTCGCACTTCTGTATCCAAGTTTATCTGCTAACGCCTGGTACGTGTAACCGCGCTCCTGCATTCGTTCTGTAAGAATATCCCTCGTTGTCAAAACGGTTCATCTCCTTCCCTGGTGAGAACATTGTATCACGAATATATCTGAAAGCCAAGCCATTTTTGGACAAGCACATATTGCCGTGCACAAAGGTTCGCAAGTTTCAAGGGGAGAGTGCCCAAAACCGTTTTTCGTCCAACCATCGACGCTTCGGCGTAACGACGGAAAATCGAGAGAAAACAAAACGAACCTTCTGCCTGTTGTTGCAAAAAGTCCGTTTCTTCGTTTTGTGGTGGTGCATAGGAGACTCCAACTCCTGACCTCTACACTGCCAGTGTAGCGTACTACCAACTGTACTAATGCCCCGTGAACAAAAAATAGTATATCATGATTTGGCGGGTTTGGCAATACCGAGGTCGGTAAATCGTGCGTTAATTCGGTCTCCCGCCGAAAAGCGCGGCGGGAGACCGGGGCAAACGAAAGATACTTATCCCAGCGCTTTGCGGATTAATTCGACGTAGCGGCGCACCTTCTCGCAGGAGGCGGAGACGCGGTATACGTCGCGCTGCGCGATCTCAAGGCTACAGCCCTTCGCGGCGCGGGCGGTTCTGCCGATATGCTCGAGCACGGCATCTTCGTCTAAGGTATTTCCGACGCCGAGCAGGTTGGGCGTG
>CAYFRC010000110.1:4932-6780 GCA_964345325.1 uncultured Oscillospiraceae bacterium | reverse complement strand
TGTTCTGATCGCGATAGTGGGCATGCTTTAGGAAGAAATGGAGAACGCGCAATGCTCGGTACGCTGAAAAGTCCCAAGGACTTGCATGCAATGTCCAACAAACAGCTAAAATCGCTCGCGCAGGAAATCCGAACCTGTATCATGCAAACCGTGACGGAAAACGGCGGACACCTTTCGTCCAATTTGGGTACCGTCGATCTCACGGTCGCGCTCCACAGCGTGTTCGATGCGCCGGAGGACAAGATCGTCTTCGACGTGGGGCATCAGGCATATGCGCACAAACTGCTGACCGGCCGTCACGGTGCTTTTTCGACGCTGCGCAAAAAAGGCGGAATCAGCGGCTTTCCGCGCGCATCCGAAAGCGAATATGATGCCTTTACGGCGGGCCACGCATCCACATCCATTTCCGCCGCGCTCGGCATGGCGCGCGCGCGGGATCTCATGGGCGATAAATACCACGTCGTCGCGGTGATCGGCGACGGCGCGCTGACGGGCGGCATGAGCTACGAGGCGCTAAACGACGCGGGGCAGTCAAAAACGCCCCTGATCGTGATATTGAACGACAACGCGATGTCCATCTCGAAAAACGTCGGCGCGCTTTCGACCTATCTGACGCTCCTCAGGCAGTCTTGTCTCTATATGGGAATGAAACAGGGCGTCCGCGGCGCAATGGGGCATCTGCCCCTCATCGGGGGCGGCATTTTGCGCGCGCTTCGCAAACTGCGCGACATGATCAAACGGCTTTTTGTGGACGACAGGTATTTCACAGCGCTCGGCTTTACCTATTTGGGCCCCGTATACGGGCACGACATAAAGAAACTCAAAAAAGTGCTGCAACGGGCGAAGCGCTTTCACGCGCCCGTCCTCATCCACGTCGTGACGCAAAAGGGAAAGGGTTTTTCCGCTGCCGAAAAAAGCCCCGACGCATACCACGGTGTGAGCGCCGATACCATCGATGGAAATGACCGTCCCTCCATCCGCACCTTCGGCAGGGCGATGGCGGAAGAGTTGATTGACATGGCGCAATCCGATATCCGCGTGGCGGCCATTACGGCGGCGATGCCGCAGGGCACGGGCTTAGACGCCTTTCAGGCGCAGTTTCCGGACCGCTTTTTCGATGTCGGCATTGCGGAGGAGCACGCGGTTACGATGGCTGCGGGCATGGCTTTCATGGGTATGCGCCCGTATGTCGCGATCTATTCCACGTTTTCCCAGCGCGCGTTCGACCAGATGCTGATGGACGTGTGCCTTCCGAATCTCCCCGTAACGCTTTTGATCGACAGGGCGGGGCTCGTGGGGGAGGATGGCGCGACGCATCAGGGCGCGTTCGACCTTTCCATGCTCCGCATGATGCCCAATATGATCATTGCCTCGCCGCGCGACGTGCGAGACATAAAGCGTCTTCTGCATTTGAGCTGCCGGGTTGCCTCGCCCATGGCGATTCGCTACGGCAAGGAGGCGGGGGATATGGGTGCGTCCATGGAGGAGACGGAGCCGCTTAAAGTCGGCGAATGGGAGCTTCTCCTTTCGGGAACCGATGTAACGGTGCTCGCCGTCGGACGCATGGTCGAAAGGGCGCTCGCCGCCGCGATCGAACTGAACGGCAAGGGCATTTCCTGTGGCGTTGTGGACGCGCGCTTCGTGAAGCCCATGGACGAACAGATGCTAAAAGATGTGCTTTCCTCGGGTACGCTCGTCGTCACCATGGAGGAAGGCGTCGAAGCCGGCGGGTTCGGTGCGGGCGTTCTGGAAAAGAACGCACTCTGGAGGGCGAGCGCAGACGTATTTGTGATCGCGCTTCCGGACAGATTCATAGAGCATGCTACCGTATCGGAACAGGCGGAGGAG
>CAYFRC010000110.1:3325-4922 GCA_964345325.1 uncultured Oscillospiraceae bacterium | reverse complement strand
ACGCCCGTGCAGCTTGCGCAGGCGATCCAAAATCGGCTAAAGGCGGGGGCGTAACTTGAAACGGGTGGATGAGGCGCTTTGCGAATTGGGTCTCGCCGCTTCCCTTGAGGAGGCGCGGCTTTGGATTCTCGAAGGGCGTGTGTACATGGGCGCTGGCAAGGTCGCAAAGCCCTCGGACAAGCCAAAGAAGGGGCTTCCCATCACCGTGCGCGGCGAAAAGCGACGGTATGTGAGCAGAGGCGGATACAAACTGGAAAAGGCGCTCGACGTGTTTGCCGTCGATGTCGCAGGGAAAACCTGCATCGATGTCGGCGCTTCGACGGGCGGCTTTACGGATGTTCTGCTCAAGCGCGGCGCAAAGCGTGTATATGCGGTAGATGTGGGGTATGGCCAGCTCGAGTATTCCCTCCGCGCGGACGACAGGGTCGTTAGCATGGAGCGGACGAACGCACGCTTTCTGAAGCTGGAGATGTTTGACATTGCGCCTTCCTTCGGTGCGACGGACGTTTCCTTCATCTCGCTCAAAGCGATTCTGCCCGCGGCGCTGTCCGTATTAAAAGGCGAAGATGCCCGCTTCATCGCACTAATCAAACCGCAGTTTGAAGCGGCAAAGGAAGATGTCGGCGCAAAGGGCGTCGTGCGGGATAAGGGCGTGCACCTTTCTGTCGTTCAAACCATCGTATCCTTCACACGGGAGATCGGCTGGTGTCCCACAGGGCTCGACTTCTCGCCGATTTCGGGTCCGGAGGGGAACATCGAGTTTCTGCTTGATATCCAAAAAACAGGGGAAACGCTTAGCGAAACACAAATTATTACCGCAATCGATATGGCACATGACAAATTTATGAAGAATTGAGAGATTTATTGTATCTGCTGCGTTCGTTGTTGTAGAATAGTAGAAAGAGACGGACAGACAATATGCAGTTTCAATCGGTCGGCATATGGAGAAATAGAACGAAGCCTGGCGTGGACGCTGTTACTGCAAGGCTTATTTCGTTACTGGAGGCGCACGGCGCTTCGTGGCATTTCGAGGACGATCTCGCATCGCACGACATATCGCTGTTGTTCGTCCTCGGCGGCGACGGGACGATTTTGTCGGGGCTTGAAGTCGCGCTCGAAAAAGATGTTCCGCTGCTGGGCATCAACATGGGGCGGCTGGGCTTTCTCTCCGAGATCGACGTGGAGCATTTGCAGGAGGATATCGATCTCCTTTATGCCGGTCGCTTCTTCGAAGAAAGGCGTATGCTGATCGAGGCGCATTCGGGCGACAAAACCGCATACGCGCTCAACGACGTATCCCTCGCGCGGAGCGATGTCGTGCTTTCGATCGAGGCATTCGCGGGCGGCACGAGCGTACTGCGCTTTATGGGCGACGGGCTCGTCGTCGCGACGCCTACGGGGTCTACGGCGTATTCCCTTTCGGCGGGTGGACCGATCATCTACCCGGGATGCGACTGCATCGTGTTGACACCGGTGTGCGCGCACACGCTGTACGCAAGGCCGGTCGTTCTGCCGGCGGGGGAGACTGTCGTCTTCAAGGCTGTCGGCGGGGCGAAGGGCGCGCGCGTCCTCCTGGACGGCAGACGATTCCTCGACA
>CAYFRC010000110.1:231-3315 GCA_964345325.1 uncultured Oscillospiraceae bacterium | reverse complement strand
GCGCAGCGCATGGCGCGGTTTATCCGGCTGCACGACAGGGAGTATTTCGATTTGCTGCGAAACAAGCTGGCCGACTGGACACATTGATAGAAATGAGAATACGGGGAGGGGGCGAACCCATGAAATCGGTGCGACATTCAATGATACTCGAGATTCTGGAGTTGATGGACATAGAGACACAGGAAGAGCTTGCCGAACAGCTCAAACGGCACGGCGTTCGCGTGACGCAGGCGACTGTTTCGCGAGACATCAAGGATCTTCGCCTTGTGAAGGTCATGACGGAGAGCGGGAAATACAAATACGCCACATCGGACACGGCGGACAAGGGGCTGAGCGACCGCTTTATCCGCATTTTCACCGAATCCGTTTTGTCTATCGAGGATGCGGGGAACCTCATCGTCATCAAGACGCTCTCGGCGAGTGCGAACGCGGCGGCAGAAGCTGTGGACGGCATGAAATGGCCCGAAATTGTCGGGACGCTCGCGGGAGACAACACCATTTTTGTCGTCGTCAAGAACATCGACAAGGTGTCCGATGTCATGTCGCGCTTCAAGCTCATGATGCGCTACTGAAAATCGGAGGGAAATCCTCATGCTGCTTGAAATCTCCGTGCGCAATATCGCGCTCATCGAAAGCGTACGGGTGGAATTTACAAAGGGCTTTAACGTACTGACGGGCGAAACCGGCGCGGGGAAATCCATCCTCGTGGATTCGCTCGCGCTTGCTTTGGGCGGCAAGGCGGACAAGGACATGCTTCGAACTGGCGCGAACAGGGCACAGGTCGAGGCTTTGTTCGATATTTCCCAAAATGCCGAGGCGCGGCAGGCGCTGCAGCGGCTCGGCATAGAGGATATGGACGGTTGCGCCTTGGTCGCGCGGGAGCTGACGGATGCGGGGCGCACGATCTCCCGCGTGAACGGGAGCGTCGTGAACCTTGCGGAGCTTAAAAAGCTCACGGCGTATCTCGTGGATATGCACGGCCAGCACGAGCACCAGGCGCTGCTCGACTCTGAAAAGCATTTGCTGTTTTTGGATGCGTTCGGCGGCGAGGCGCATCGCGCGCGGATAGAGGATGTGGCGCAGCTCTACGCAAAGTATCGCGCATTGAAGCAGGAGATCGAAAAACTTAGCCTCGACTCCGCCGAGAAGGAGCGCATGCGCGACATGCTGCGCTTCCAGATCGAAGAAATCAACGCCGTAAAGCCCAAATCGGGCGAATACGAAAAGCTGGAAGAGAAGGACAAGCTCTACCGAAATTCCGAAAAACTTGCCGAAAGCCTTCAGGCAGCATACCGCTTCGTCTATGCGGGCGAAGGGAAAATGCTGAGCGCGCAGGATACGCTGCACCGCGCAGCCGAAGCCATGGCGAAGATCGCCGATGTGGCTGAACCGTTTGAAAAGCTGCGCGCGCGGCTCGAAGAATTGTACTACGCCGTGCAGGAAGTCGGCTATGAGTTGCAGGACGCAAAGGATTCCTTTGAATACGATCCCACGGAGACGGATCGCATTGCCGACCGAATCGATTCCCTCAAAAAGCTCATGCGCAAATACGGTCCGGAGATGGAAGACGTCATCTCCTTTCGCGACGACGCGAAGGAAAAGCTGCTGCGCATCGAGACGAGCGACGCGCGCATACAGGAACTGCAAGTCAGCTTAAAAGATGCGGAGGAGGCGCTGCGCTCTGCGTGCGATGCGCTTACCGAACAGCGAAAGTGCATCGCAAAGGATCTGGAGGCGCGCCTGCTTTCCGAGCTTTCGCAACTCGGCATGGGCAGGTCGCGCTTTGAGGTGCGCTTTGCGCGGAAAAAGGAGTATTCCGAACTTGGGCTCGACGAGGCGCGGTTTCTGCTTTCGCCAAACCCGGGCGAGGCGATGAAGCCGCTTTCCGCGATCGCATCCGGCGGCGAGCTTTCGCGCATCATGCTGGCGATGAAGGCGATCTCCGCGGACACCGTGGGCGTGGACAGCATGATTTTTGACGAGATCGATTCCGGCGTCAGCGGCCGCATGGCGCAGATCGTGGGGGAGAAGATGGCGTCCATCGCGGACAGGCGGCAGGTCATCTGCATCACGCATCTGCCGCAGATCGCCTGCCTTGCGGACGCGCAGTACCGCATCGAAAAGACCGTGACGGACGGCCGAACGGGTTCGAGCGTGACGCGCCTCGACGAAGACGGGCGCGTGGAGGAGATTGCGAGGCTCGTGGGCGGCGCGGGCGACCCGGAAAGCGGCAGGGCGCACGCGCGGAATATGTTGGAAGCCGCCCGAAACCTGCGCGGAAAAGTGTAAAGCGACAGCATGGGCATTATCGTGTGTGGCGCGAACGGAGCCGGCACAACGGCGCCAGCAAGCGCACACGCAGAAAGAATCCTCTGGCGCTTTTGCGACGCAGAGGAGTAGTGGTTCTACAATAAGGGCGACTATTCCCGCACAAGGACGCGGGAGGAGGCGCTCTTTCTGATGCAAAGGGATTTTGAGGAGGATGACAGGTTCGTCTTTTCCGCCGTAAAGGGCGATTACGGCGATGCGATCCTGCGGCATTTTTCGCATATCGTTCTGCTTGAAGCGCCGAAGGAGCTTCGTATGGATCGCATCAGGGAGCGCTCTTTTCGTATGTTCGGAAGTGCCTATATTGAAGCCGAAAAGGCCTTTTTTGAGATGATAAATTCACGAACGGGGCAGGAGCCGCGCATTTGGGCGCAGGGTACAAGTCTGCCTATCGTGGAGCTTTCGGGGGAGGCGCCCGTTTCTGAAAGCGTCTAACAAATCCTCCGTCAGATCGATTTTTCCCGCTTCACCCGCTTGCGGTGACGCTTTTCGAGTGCGTCGCATACGGCGCCTATGCCGCCGCCTATGAGAAGCCCCATCGCGATTCCCATATTGAGATCGTTTTGCACTGCCGCGCCGACACTCATGCCGACGCATACGCCCGCAGCTATGCCGAGAGCAAGGTACATGGATTTCGGCTTTTCGAGCAGAAATACTCCATCATCCGCCTTTTTGATGCGAAGCTTTTTGAGGACGGAGCGCGCGATCTCGGCATCCGTCGCTACGGAAACCGTATAGACATCTTTTTCCCAAAAC
>CAYFRC010000110.1:0-221 GCA_964345325.1 uncultured Oscillospiraceae bacterium | reverse complement strand
CTAAGTATAGTGTGTGAACGGCGATGGAAAGGGATACCTTGCCACCCGTTTCGCGCCCGTGAAAGGACAGGCTTCCCAATTCCTCTCCGCTCTTTCGGTCTGTCACGCGCCAGGGCTCGTTCCACACGTCGCGCGCGGGAAACAATATATAAAGATGCTTTGTTTTAATTCTTTCTTCCTTACGCATACGGTTTCTCCGCCCTCGTCGCCCAAAACGAGGG
>CAYFRC010000109.1:3670-6857 GCA_964345325.1 uncultured Oscillospiraceae bacterium | reverse complement strand
CTTGTCGTATTCGCACATGCCGACGATGAACTTTCCGTCCTTCACGCTGCCGTATTTGGCGAGGAGCGATTCATCCGCATAGTGATGGTTGATCTGGTGCGCGCCTAACTTTTCGCACAGCGCCGCAAAATCCGTGTCGAGCTGCTTGATAGAATCGTGCTCGTTCCGCTTGAACGTGAAATAGGCGCTGTGGATCGGATGGATCACGCATACCTTCGCGTTCTCCTTCGAGTCCGCGAGCAGCACGCCCAGCGTCGTGAAATAGTCGTTAAAGCGCCTGAATTCCTTCGTCCACGGGTTGTGCTCCGAATAGAACGCGGGATAGTCGCGCTTGCGCTGCCCCCGAATCGAATACGGGTACAGGTGCTGGCACATCTGGTTGATGCCGTTGACATACTGCCATTCGGCGATGCGCTTCAGTTCGCGCGGCGTCACGTCCCAGCCGGCGCAGGCGAAGGTCTCCGTCAGCGTATGCTTTTTCCCGAGCTGCTGCGCGACGGACGCGACCTGTTTCGGCGCGATCTCCGTATCGATGCCGCGCCCCAGCCAGTCCATGCCCGGCTTGTGCTCGTATTCGTAAAACGGCATGATGCCCGCGCAGCACATCATCTGCCCGAAGAGGTTTCTCTCCTCGATGGAGTGCCCCGTGAGCTGACAGTTGTGCGCCTCGCACCACGCATAAATCGTTCCCGCGAACGATTCCGTGTACAGTTCGTTCATCAGCAGCCAATAGCGATACCGCGTGGTATTGGACTGTTCGCACTCGACGAAGAGCGCCGCGAGCGTATCCAAGAGGTCTTCCCCGTACCGCTCCTTGTACAGCGGCAGGATGCACGGCGTAAACGCGGTGTCGTAACGGAAATACTGCGGCTCGTCCGTGAAAAAGCCCTTCATCGCCTTGCCGAATTTGTCGCCGAAGTGGGCGTAGTATTCCTCGTGCGTCTCTCGGATGAACTTCTGCACGATGTCCTTGTTCAGAATGTCCACGACGGAGGAATTTAACATGTCGTAGACGGCGTACTGCGCCTTCCCCTCCGTTACGCGGCACATTTTGTTGTTTTCCACCATGTAGCAGGCATACGCCTCGGGATCGAAGGATGAAACTTCCTTGCATACGATGTAATGCTCCCAGTTCTCCTTGTCTTCGAGCAGCTTCATGCCCGCAAAGCCGCTCGGCCAGCCGTTTTCGTCGTAGCACCAGGCGTCCATGCCCTGCTTTTCCGCCTCGTCGATGCAGGCGGCGGTCGCGTCCATCCAATCCTTGCCGAGGTACTCCGTCATGAGGCCGCCGCGCGCGTGCATGAAGAAGCCGCCGATGCCCGCTTTCTTCATATCGCGAATCTGCTCGCGGAGCCTGTCCTCCTTCAGTTCGTCGTTCCAGCTCCAAAATGGAATGGACTGATATGCCGTCAGATCGCGGCGAAACAGTTCCCGTATATCCATAAAAACACCTCCGTGTGTATTGTCGTGTAGTTTTTTTGTATCCGCATTGGGGGCATGATGTCGCCCATCGCCTATGACGAGCGTGTGTTCCACAAAGTTCCATGCGGGGTTTTTATAGGAACCATGCGGACAGGATGATCAAAAGCATTGCGACGGCCGTCGCGAGCTTGATAAGCGGCATTTTGGCAAGCAGCGCATCCGTGACCTTGACATCGGATTTCGCCTTTAGGACGAGAAACGCCAGTACCGCTCCCGGCAGCGTAAACGCCGCAGAGAAGACGATGAGGTCGATATACATTGCGCCGGAGATGAGAGAGGCGAGGTACAGCTGCCCCGAACACAAAAATTCCCCCGCGGCGACGATCGCGCCCAGAATCAACACAGAAGGCGCGAGAAACTTTTTCCCGCCCAAAAGCGCGCCCTTGATCCTTCCGTGCAGAAAGCCGCGCATTCCCTTGGGCAATTGGTTGTGTATCGCGCCGTACTGCGCCCTTTGGGCGCTGATCGCGTCCATGACGTTGAGGATAATCAGTATTGCCCCGACAATGGTCAACAGCCCCTTCGCGACATACGGAAGCCACGTGGGGTTCCACGCGGAAAATACGCTTTTCAGTGCCGTTCCGATTGCGATGTAGGTGATAAATTTGCTTATGAGGAACAGCGCGGCGTATTTCCCCGCGTGCTCCCCCTTGGCGAGCAGGATCGAAAGGAAAAACAGCAGCATGGAAAGCGCGCACGGGTTGAACCCAGCAACAAAGCCCGCTGCGCCGCTCCTCCAAAGGGAGAACGTCCCCGCCGGCGCTTCCACCGCCTCGGAACCCGTCAAGACTTTTGTGCCGACCGCGTCGCCGCGCTCCAGTGCAAAGCGCAGCATGCGCAAAGCGGAATCCGCGCCGCTGTAATAGCTGTCACGCAGAAAAACGCACGGCGCGATCTGCTTCGCCTCGGGAACGCCGTAGGTTTCAAACAGCATTTGCGCCTGCGGCAGATTTTCCAAGATGTCGATCTCATGGATGACCAGCTTCGATTCGTAGGAATACGTCCCCTGCGTCACTTGGATGGCGGGTTCCAGCGACGATAGCAAATCCTTCACCTTCGTGCAGCTTTCGCAGGCGGGCGTCGTCAAAACGTACAGCACGCTGTCCGTCGGGGCGCTTTCGACGAATTCGCGCACCATTTCGCCCTTGATTCGGCTCTCTCCGCAATAGACGACGCCGTCCACGACGGCGGCGGGCGCAATGCGTTCGCCTTCGGGGATGCCGTATTCGTCCATCACCTGATGAAAAAATGCCCTGTTGTTCGCGTTTTTGATGTTGAAGTACTTATATTCGTACTCGCTGAGGCTTCGGGTCGTAAGATGCGGAAATTCCTCCTGAAATTCCTGCTCTGGGTGGCAGGATTCGCAGTAGTTTTCAAAAAAATACAGAAGCAGGGGCTTTTCGCTTTCCTCAGAAAGCGCGGTTGCCGAAAAAAACAGGATCAGACAGAGGATGAGTAACAGAAACCGTCTCAATATATATCGCCTCCGTTTCCGATTCTATTATAATATACGCGGCGCGCCTTTTCAAGCCTTTGGCACGGTTTTGGCACGGCCGCAACTTTTTTGAATTTGCTTGACACATCCCGCGGCGCGTGGTATCCTCAAATCGCCGATTGAAACCATCCGAAAGGAGCGTTCCCCATGGAGCAAAAATTGCTTGAAATCTTGCGCGACGAAGAGCAAAACTACATGTTGCCGTTTCAA
>CAYFRC010000109.1:0-3660 GCA_964345325.1 uncultured Oscillospiraceae bacterium | reverse complement strand
GTACGACAGCGGCGTCCGCGCGTTCTGCGTGGAATCGCGCCCGCACAACTTCTTCTGCGAAGAGCAGTGGTGGGAGGACATGGATGTCATCTTGGAGGAAGCCGAAAAGCGCGGCATGCGCGTTTGGATCCTCGATGACAAGCATTTCCCGACCGGCTACGCCAACGGGCTGATTCCCAAGAAATACCCGCACCTGCGCAAATGGCAGCTGATCGAGGAGCACGTGGATGTGATCGGCCCCGCGCCCGAAAGCGCGATCCTTTTGAGCGACCATGCCTCGGGCGGCGCGCAGGAGGAAGCGGATATCCTCTTGGGCGTATATGCATATAAGCGCTCGGAAGAGGGCGAGAACATCCTCGGCGAACCCATCGATCTCACGCAAAGTGTCAAAGGCAGATATGTCTATTGGGACATCCCCAAGGGCGTATACCGCGTGTTCGCGCTGTATAAATCGAGGCGCGGCGCGGACAAGAACGACTATATCCACATGATCGACCCCGAAAGCGTGCGCGTCTTGATCGAAGCCGTGTATGAGCCGCACTATGCGCGCTATAAGCGGTATTTCGGAAACACGCTCGCGGGGTTCTTTTCGGACGAGCCGAGCTTCGGAAACGTGTCGCTCGACAGGGGCGGCGCTTCGCCCTCCTTCTACGACCATAAGCTCGGTCAGCCCGCTCTCGCGCTGCCATGGACGGACGAAGTGCTGTGCAGGATGGAAAAGGAATTGGGGAAAGAGGCGCTCCCCCTCCTTCCCGCGCTGTGGTATACCTTGGACGATGGGATGCCCGACGCCCGCATCGCCTACATGAACGCCGTTACGTTGTTGTGGCGCGAGGCGTTTTCCATGCAGCTCGGCTCTTGGTGTCGCGAGCGCGGCGTGGAGTATATCGGGCACATCATCGAGGACATGAACGCGCACGCGCGGCTGTACTGCAGCGGCGGACACTATTTCCGCTCACTCGAAGGGCAGGACATGGCGGGCATCGACGTGGTGCTGCATCAGATCATCCCCGGCATGGCGCACCATATCCATGCATCGATCGTCGCGGGCGGCATGGCGGATTCCGCATTCTTCGATTACGTGCTCGCGCGGCTTGCGGCGTCGCTCGCCCACATCGAGTCGCGCATGAAGGGGCGCGCGATGTGCGAAATCTTCGGCGCTTACGGCTGGGCGGAGGGCGTGCCGATGATGACGCATCTGCTGGATCACATGCTGGTGCGCGGCATCAACTACTTCGTGCCGCATGCCTTCTCCCCCAAGTTCCCCGATCCCGATTGCCCGCCGCATTTCAACGCGGGCGGGAACAATCCCCAGTTCGCGGCGTATGCGGAGCTCATGCGCTACGGCAACAAGGTATGCCATCTGCTGGAGGGCGGCACGGAGGTCGTCTCCGCGGCAATCCTCTATCACGCGGAGGCGGAGTGGTCAGGAAAGGCGTATATGCTGATCGAAAAGCCTGCAAAGGCGCTGTACGACGCGCAGCACAATTACGATTTCCTCCCGATCGACGCGCTGCTCGAAAAAGTGGAGTACAAAGGCGGCAGCTTCCGCCTCGGCGACATGATCTACCCCGTTCTCATCGTGCCGTATGCGGAATATCTCCCGCAGGCGATGGTAGAAACGTTCGCGCGGTGGGGCGATCAGGGCGCGCCCATCCTGTATGTAAACGGAAGGCCGAGCGGGCTGGACAAGGGGGAAGTCGTCCCGCTCTCCGAACTCGCAAACCGCGTAGGGAAGATCGTGGGCTATACCTGCCGTTCGCAACAGCCATTCGATTTCCTGCGCCACTTCCACGTGCGGCGCGGCGAAACGGACATCTTCATGCTCGTCAACGAAAACATGACGGAGGATTTCCAGGGCGGCGTGTTCTTCCCCAACATCGCCTCTCATTGCGCCGTTTTCGACTTCATGCGCGGTACCGCGTACAAGGCAAAGGCGCATCAGGGCATTGTAGAACTTGCGCTCGCGCGCGGACAGTCCCTCTTCATGCTGCCGTGCAGCGAGGAGGCTGTTCTGCCCGAAAAAATCGAACCTTCCCGCGCGGAAATCCTACAATCCCCGTGGACGCTCGCCCTCAAACGCTTCGACGAGGACGAATTTTCCGCGCCCAAGCCGATAGCCCGCCTGTACAACATCACGGGCATGGACGGGAACGACACATTCTCCGGTTTCATGCGCTACGAAACCGCCTTTGCGGCAAAGGCGGGGGCCGTCGGCATCGATCTGGGCATCGTCGGCGAATGCTGCGACATCTGCATCAACGGAGAGAAGATCGCGACGCTCTACGACGCGCCGTATACCGTATTGCGCGAAGGGCTGTTCAGGGAAGGCGAAAACACCCTGAGCGTCACCGTCTCTAACTCTTTGGTACACGCGGTTCCCGATCCCTTCTCCCGCTTCGTGCAGATTCCCCCGTCGGGGCTTTTGGGCGAAGTCAAAATTCTATATAAGTAAACAGAGAAACGAGGGAAAGCGCCATGATATGGGACGATCTGTCTATCTTCATCCATCGGGAAATCCTCCCGATATACGATTCCTTTGAAAGTGGGCACGACAGGCGACACGCGGAAAACGTCATCGCCGCGGCGGGCAGATATGCGCAAAAGTACGATTTGGACGAGGAGATGCTCTTTGTCGCCGCCGCGTATCACGATCTCGGGCTGCGCATCGACAGGGCGGTGCACCATGCGCATTCCGCAGACATCCTGCAAAAGGACGCGCGGCTGCGCGCATGGTTTGACGAGGCGCAGATCGCGATAATGGCGCAGGCGGTCAGAGACCACAGGGCATCAGCTAAGGAGCAGCCCGCATCACTCTACGGCATGGCGCTTGCCGATGCCGACAGGGAGTATGACGCGGAGCGCATTTTGGAGCGGACGCTCGCTTTCGGGCTCGCGAAATTCCCCGATATGGATTCCGTGCGGCAGATCGCGCGCGCAAAGGAACATTTAGCAGAGAAATACGGCGAAAGCGGATACATGTCCTTTTACCTGCCGAACGAGGATGCAGAACAGAAGCGCGAAGAAATCCTCTCGCTCCTCGCGTCCGATGCGAAATTCCGCGAACTCGCGGAAAAACTGCTGAGAAACATGCGCAAACCGCTCTCGATTTCGGCGTATCTTTCGCGCATCGGGCTCGATCGATCGTTGGAATTGAGCTACCAATCGCTTCGCGAAATGCAGTCGCGCCATCTGCGCAGCGTTCCCTACGAAAACATGGATATCCTGCGCGATATCCCGCTCTCGCAGGATTACCGCGTGCTATACGAGAAAATCGTCACAAAGCGGCGCGGCGGGTATTGCTTCGAGCTGAACGAACTGTTCGGCTGGCTTTTGCGCGCGCAGGGTTACCATGTCACGGATTGTTTCGCGCGCTTTTTGAAGGACGAACCGCAGATTCCCATGCGCAGGCATCACGTTTTGATCGTGCAGGTGCCGGGGGACTACGCGCGCTACCTGTGCGATGTCGGCGTGGGCAGCGGCTCGCCGACCTATCCCGTTTTGATTCGGGAGGGCTCTGTCGACGACCAGGGTGATGCCACTTGGAAACTTACGTTCGATCCGTTTTTGGGATGGATCCTCTCGCAGCAAAAGCGCGGCGCGTGGGAAAAGATTTTTTCCTTCACGGAGGAAAAGCAGTTGGCAGTCGATTTCCTCGCC
>CAYFRC010000108.1:0-6994 GCA_964345325.1 uncultured Oscillospiraceae bacterium | reverse complement strand
TGTCCGCGCTGCCCGCCGAGCGCCCCCCACGGCGCCGACTACGGCATCCTCGCTTTTCTCGCGCAGCCTAGGCGGCATACAACGCGCGGTACTCATCTCGGATGCACCTCTATCATTTGACATACGTATCATACCACGCGCACCCTGCCCTGTCAATCCCCGAAAATGTTAATATCGCGTGAGGCACTACGCACCCCTGCGCCCAATCGGAAACAGCGGCCTGTGCACCGTAAACTCGCTGCGGTTTACGGAGATCGCGCCGGCCCTGCACAATTTCCAGATTTCCGAGGACATCGCGCTGCGCTCGACCGAGAGATAGTCCGCCAGCGACTGCCTGTCAAATGGGATCGAGAAATGGTTCGTCCCCACCCGCTCCATTTCGTATTGCAGATAGGTCATGATCTTGTCGCGCGTAGACTTTTGCGAGAGGATTTCCGCCTTCTTATACATTTCCAGCGCCCTTCGGGAGATGGCCTGCAAAAGGTTTGTCAGAAGGTGCATGTGGCAGCGGCAGGCGTTTGCGCACGGCGAGAGAATCTTTCTGCCGTCCATGAGGAGTATCGTCGCGTCCTCTCGCGCGACGATATGCACCGGAAGCGTATCGCGCAGGGAAAGCGCGAAAACCTCGCCGAATATCTCCCCCGGCAGCACCACGGACGCAATGTGTCTTTCGCCATCGGAGTCATCCTGCTCGATCAGTGCGCTCCCCGAAAGCACGATGCCGATTCGATCGGCGGCATCGCCCGCGCGAAAGATCGTGCGATGTTTCGGAAAGAAGCGCTCCTGCGCGCCGAGGCATGCCATGAGCTTTTGTTGCTCCGCATCGTCAATGCCGCAAAAGAGCGGAATTTCCATGAAATCCCTCCCCGTTGTTTTTCCAACAACATTTTCGCTTCAAATATAGTATAATATAGGCGCAATGTCAAGAGGCAGTGCAAAAAATTCATCAAAGGAGCGAAGAAATATGGGAAACAAGGTCGCCGTTATGAGCATCATCGTGGTAAACAACGAATCCGTAGAGAAACTGAACGGACTGCTGCACGAGTATAGGGAGTGGATCATCGGCAGGATGGGCATTCCGTACCGCGAGAAGAAGATGAACATCATCAGCATCGCCATGGACGCGCCGCTCGAGCGGATTTCCGCGCTCGTGGGCACCATCGGCTCGCTCCCCGGCATCAGCGTGATCTCCGCGAACATCTCCAACGACTGAAGGACGAAGGAATGAAGCACGTCTGCACCGTATGCGGATATGTCTACGATGACGCGGAAGAAGCCGCGCCGTTTGAGGATTTGGACGAGGCATTCGAGTGCCCCGTCTGCGGCGTACGCAAGAGGGAATTTCGGCCCATATTGTGAGGAGGACAAAGTATGCAGTTGCCCAAGGATATTCGCTATGTCGGCGTGAACGACCACTTGATAGACCTGTTTGAGGCGCAGTACGTCGTCCCGAACGGGATGTCATACAATTCCTATGTGATTTTGGACGAGAAAATCGCCGTGCTGGACTCCGTCGACAGGCGCTTCACGCACGAGTGGCTGGATAACATCGCCTCCGCGCTCGACGGAAGGCAGCCGGACTATTTCATCGTGCAGCACATGGAACCGGATCATTCCGCGAACATCGCAAACTTCATGAAGAACTATCCCTCTGCGACCGTCGTCTCCTCTCAAAAGGCGTTTGCAATGATGCAGGCCTTTTTCGGGACGGGGTTTGAGGACAGGAGGATCGTCGTCGCGGAGGGCGACACGCTCTCCTTGGGCAGCCGCGTTTTGACCTTTGTGACCGCGCCCATGGTGCATTGGCCCGAAGTCATCGTGACCTATGACAGCCGCAGCAAGACCCTGTTTTCGGCGGACGGCTTCGGCAAGTTCGGCGCGCTCGACCGCATAGAGGATTGGGAGGACGAGGCGCGCAGGTATTATTTCGGCATCGTCGGAAAATACGGCGCACAGGTGCAGTCGCTCCTGAAAAAGGCGAAGGGGCTCGATATCGAAAGAATCTGCCCGCTGCACGGCCCCATCCTGCACGAAAACCTTCCCCACTATCTGAAGCTGTACGACACCTGGTCTTCCTACGCGGCAGAGAGCGAGGGTATCGTAATCGCCTATACGTCCGTATACGGTCACACCAGGCAGGCGGTCGAAATGCTGGCGGAGAAGCTCCGCGCGAAGGGCTGCCCCAAGGTCGTCGTGCATGACCTCGCGCGCTGCGATATGTCGCTCGCCGTATCGGATGCGTTCCACTACAACAAGCTCGTGCTCGCGACGACGACGTATAACGCGGATATCTTCCCGTTTATGCGCCACTTCATCGATGCGCTTACGGAGCGCAGCTTCAAAAACCGCACCGTTGCGCTGATCGAAAACGGCTCGTGGGCTCCGCTCGCGACAAAGACGATGAAGGGCTTGCTGCAGTGCGCAAAGAACATCGACTATGCGGCGACCGAGGTGCGGATACTGTCCGCGCTGAACGAGGAATCAAGGCAGAAGATCGAAGACCTTGCGCAGGAGCTCTGCGTGAACTACTTGGCGCAGATGCCCGAGACCGCGAACAAGAACGACTTTAAGGCGCTGTTCAAGATCGGCTACGGCCTGTACGTTGTGACATCGAACGACGGTGAGAGGGACAACGGGCTCATCGTGAACACGGTCACCCAGGTAACGGACGCGCCGAACCGCGTCGCGGTATGCATCAACAAGCGCAACTATTCGCACCACATCATCAAAAAGACGGGCATCATGAACATCAACTGCCTGTCCGTCGAGGCGCCGTTCTCGGTCTTTGAGACGTTCGGCTTCCAAAGCGGGCGGAATACGGACAAGTTCGCAGGCACAACGCCCCTGCACTCGGACAACGGGCTGGTGTTCCTTTCGCAGTACATCAATGCTTTCCTTTCGCTGAAGGTGGAGCAGTACGTCGATTTGGATACGCACGGCATGTTTATCTGCGCCGTGACGGAGGCGCGCGTCGTCTCGAAATCCGAAACGATGACCTATACCTACTACCAGAACTACGTCAAGCCGAAGCCGCAGGTCGAGGGCAAGCGCGGCTACGTATGCAAGATTTGCGGATACGTCTACGAGGGCGATCCGCTGCCGGAGGACTTCATCTGCCCGCTCTGCAAGCACGGAGCGGCGGACTTTGAAAAGATTCAAGGCTAACCCAAACCGCGCCGCCGTCCGAAATTCGGGCGGCGGCGCGGTTCTTTGTATCGCTTATTGGAACAGTGCAGCCAGTGTGAGCTTTCTGGCGATGCCCTCCGGCTTCGAGACCTTGGGCACCGATGCCTTCTGGAAAGCGAGCACTGCCTTTGAGGTGGACTCGTCATACGTTCCGGTGATTCCGCCCGCTTCGAGGTATCCCAGTTCGTTCAGCCTCTCCTGCACGCGGCGCACGGCGCCTTCCGTATCGAGGTCGGTACCAAAGTATTCGTTGATCCAGTCCTTCAGGGCCTTGAGGTCCTTTTTGCCGGGCAGCTTCCACTCCTGACCGGGATTCGACTCGGGCGAATAGGGCGGCGCGTCCTTGGCGAAGATCGCCTTCTGCAGCTTTGCGCTGCACGAGTTCGACTGTGCGTCATACCCGTTTTGCGTGCAGAACAGCTTCACGGCCTTGGCGGTCTGCTTGGAATAGCTCTCGTCCGCAGAGCCTTTCAAATAGCCCAGTTTCTTCAGACGCTGGTTGAGCCTTTGGATCATGGGGGAGCTTTCGCCCTTGCTCAGCTTGTAGTAGTGCGTATTGTCGGGGCAATCCTTCGAGAACAGCGCCTTCATCTGCTTGGCGGTGATATTGCCCGTCTGCTTATAGCCCTTTTGCGCCTGGAAGCGCTTCACGGCGTCCTTGGTGCCGCTCTTATAGTGGCCACCCGCGTTGATCGTCATGTAGCCCTTTTCGCGGAGCCTCTGCTGCAGTTCCTGCACGCGGATGCCCTCGTCGCCGACGGACAGGGAGACGTATTTCGTGTACTTCGGGATATCGCCGCTCGCCACTTTTTTGCGGAGGGCGGGCGTCGCCTTGCCCGTCTGGGAAACGCCCAGATCGGACTGCAGGCGCTTCACGGCGCGCTCGGTTCTCCAGCCAAAAACGCCGTCCGCCTTGCCGTTCAGGTAGCCCTTTTCGATGAGCCTCTCCTGCAGCGCGACTACCTCGCTGCCGTTGCTGCCGCGCGCAAGCGTGCTCTCTGCGGGTTCTTCTTCGGTCGCGGAGACGGCGGCAACTTCCGCGTCTTCGTCTTGCGCATCTTCGTTTTCCACATTTTCCGTCACAGCGCGGTTGTCGAGCTTTGTGCCTTCGGAGAGCATAAGGTCTGCAGCGTCATACACCGTTACATACCCGTCGGCCGCCTCGAGTACATTTTGGGTCGCGGTGAGCGGTTTCACGTTGAGGGCAGTGTTCTCGCCCGTAGAAAGGGCATAGTCATACACGAATCCGCTCTCAGAAGGGGCGTAGACGTGCCCGTATCCGTATTCTATGCGCGCGATCATGCTTTCGGGATAGTCGCAGCAATCGTTTGCGGTGCCCGATTCCACAGTATAGCTCTTGAGTGCAAACTTTCCGTTCTTCTCCGTCATGGAAAACACCGTGCCGTCTCCGATAGTTACGGCGACGACGTCCGTGCCGATGGATGTCGCGGTGTCGCTCCCCTTCATGCGCAGGGAAAGCGCGCCGTCCGCATCGAGCAGGGCATCATATCCCTCGCCCACGAAGACAGTCTTCCCTTCAAAGGAGAAGGAAGGCTCGGCGGGCGCGTGGTCGGCATCCGCATAGAGCAGCTCTTTCCCGCCCGCGGTGACGAGCAGTCCGTCGCTGCACAGGCGCAGCGCGGAGATTTCGCCTTCGAACGTGAAGATGCTCTCCGTGTTTCCCGTTTCGGGCGCGTAGGCATAGAGGGTCGCGGCAGAGCCCGCAGGCGCGTAGTAGAGAAGACCGCGCGCATCGTCCCACAGGAAGCACTCGGCGGAGGGGCAGATTTCGTTTCCGCCGTCCGTCTCGCCTTCGCCGGCGTATTCCAATGCGTACAGTGCGTATTCCGCGTCGTCATCGTCCGTGGTTTCGACGAGTTTGGTATAGAGCCTAAATGCGTCGCCGGAGAAAATGACCGCGCTTTCGGCATTTGTTTCGGCATTTTCAGCCGCGGGTTCCGCATGCGCCGCGAGAGCGAACAGCATGCACAGGGTAAGTAGGGTGGCAAGAATGCGTTTCATGATGAAAACCTCCTTTTTGGTTACCGTAAATTAGACTGCATCTGCGGCGATATGTTGCAGCATCGCCGGAAATTAACCGATTTCGCCATTCTTTCTTGACACATGGGGCGGAAAGGGATATAATCTACACAGAAGAACAGGGACAAAGGAGGATGAGGTATGGCCATTCCCAAAACCATGCGCGCGCTCGTGGCGCGGGGACAGGGGAAGTACGCGCTGGAGAGCGTGCCGGTTCCGAAGCCGGGCGCGGACGACATCCTGATTCGGGTGGAAGCCTGCGGCATCTGCGCGGGCGACGTGAAGGCGACGCACCCCACATCGCGATTCTGGGGCGGCGACGGCATGCCCGGGTATTGCGAGCCGCCGTTCATCCCGGGGCACGAATTCATCGGGGAAATCGTCGAACCGGGCGAAAACGTATCGGAACGCTTTCGCATCGGCGACCGAATCGCCACCGAACAGATCGTTCCCTGCGGCCGGTGCCGCTACTGCAGGCAGGGGAAGTACTGGCTGTGCGACCCCCACAATGTCTATGGCTTCAAGAACTACTTAAACGGCGGCATGGCGGAATACGCGATCCTGCCCAAGGGGAGCATCAATTATGTTATCCCGAAATCCCTGCCCATGGAAAAGGCGATACTGATCGAGCCGTATGCCTGCTCGCTCCACGGCGTGCGGCGGGGCAATATAAGCGTGGACGACGTGGTGGTGCTCGCGGGCGCGGGCACGTTGGGGCTTGGGATGGTCGGCGCGATCAAATTGCGCAACCCGAAGCTCCTCATCGTATTGGATATGTCGGATGCGCGGCTCGAAAAAGCAAAGCAGTTCGGCGCGGATGTAACAATCAACCCCGCAAAGGAAAACGCGCTCGAAAAGGTGCTCTCTTTGACGGGCGGCTACGGGTGCGACGTGTACCTGGAGGTCACGGGGCATCCCTCCGCCGTGCAGCAGGGGCTCGACATGATCGCCAAGGGCGGCACCTTTGTGGAGTTCTCCGTCATGAGCGGCCCCTCCACCAACGACTGGAGCATCATCGGCGACACGAAGGAGATTACCGTGCGCGGCTCGCAGCTAAGCCCGTATTGCTATGAGACGACCATCGAGAACATAGTAAGCGGCATAACGCCGACGGACGGCGTCGTTTCGCACATCTTCCCGCTGGACGAATGGGAAGAGGCCTTCCGGGTCGCCGAGAGCGGCAAGGGCATCAAGGTCGTACTGACTCCATGAGGGAGGCGATATCGTTGGAAGGGATTCATTCCATGACGCCGCGCGAAAAGATGACGGCAGGCGCGAGAAAATATCGCGATTTCTACGACATGGTGCCGAACGCGGGCTTTTACCAGCGCGAATTCGGCTATTACTCGCTCGAAAAGTGGCGGCGCGAGGAGGGGCTCGACGAAAACGCGGACCTTTCCGCGCTGTTCGGCTTCGACCCGGAAGGGCGCGTGGAGGTGAGCGGCCTCGGCTGGTGCGAGGCGGGCTTTTCGCCGTTTTTTGAGGAGAAGGTGCTCGAGGATCGCGGCGAATACGAACTCGCGCAGGATTTTGCGGGGCGGCACGTATTGTATTTCAAGGGCAGAAGGAACGGCTTCATGCCGACCTATGTGGATCATCCCGTAAAGGACATGAAGACGTGGGAAGAAAACTGCCTCTGGCGCATGGACCCTTTATCGACGGCGCGACAAAAGGCGATGGACGAATACCTGCCCGAAGCGGTCGAAAAGGCGAAAAAAGGGCTCTTCGTCGGGCAGCATCTCGTGGGGGGGTGTCTGTACCTCCGCTC
>CAYFRC010000107.1:0-7022 GCA_964345325.1 uncultured Oscillospiraceae bacterium | reverse complement strand
CATTCACAGCAAACAGCGGCTGATTTGTATTTACTGCAAGGTTGATAGCTGCCTGTTGCATGAAGAATGGCTGATACTTTGACGGCCACTTGCCCCAAGGAGTCTGATCTATCTGTAATATTCTTCTCAATTCACTCTTCGTAGCTGCTGCTTTATCTGGATCACGCAAAGCTGTGATGCTCAGATCTTTATGTGCTTGATCAACTCCATGCGCCAAGTCATAAGGGGCGCATATATAATCGATCAGGGCGTTCCACATGTCATTATCGCACCATTTACCGCCTTCGACAGCTTTTTTAAAGCCAGCCAGATCTGCAGCATAAAAGCTCATAGAAAGACCATAGTAGTCATCAGTTTCACGTTTTGCTCTTTCATCAGCATTACGATATATGCTGAAACAGTAGTGAATTTCAGGCTGCACATCTGCATCATCAACATTGGCATTTGCTGATACTACAGTCTCTTCAATAATACGCTCGGTGAGGGCATAAATCTCAGCAAACTTTACAGTCTGTTCTTTTTCATTCAGTTCAAAGCCGCCTTGTGCTGACTGATACTCGTCAGGATCGAGTACTTCATACATCGTAGCGCCAGCCGCTTTTTCATCGATTCTCTTGACAGCCCAAAGGATAGGTGAAAGGGAGAAGGAACCTTTAATATACTTACCTTCATCCGAAAGCTGGAAGCTGGCAAGTGCAAGTCTGTCAGCACTTGGATTGCTCGGAGGCTCACAACCAAGCTGATCAGCTATACGGTTAGATAAATACGCACGGTTAATGCTGCCAACATAAACAGTAATACGGCCATGACAACAAGGGGCGGCAGGTTTGCTGTTCCCGTTTTGCTCGTCTTCTTGCTTCCTTTTTGATTCAATAAGATCCTCTAATTGTTTGATCTTATCTAAGATATTGTCATTCTCGTGAAGGAACTCATGATGGTATAATGCTCCAAATTGCTTTGGATGACTCATCACAAAAGCATAATTCTCTCTGTCACGACGAGTTTGCTCTGTCTGGAGTGCCCCTTGATTCATAAAATCAGCAGTGTACCAGTACTCGAGAACTTGTTCCATTAACCTTTGCCGCTGAGGCTCAATGTTCATTGCCATGTTTGTCTCCCTTAAACGTGTCGGTTGGTACTGCGCGCAGATGCGGCTTTAAAACATTGATAGTTGTCCTATCGGATCTTTTTTTAATGATTTCATCTTTCGTTCAGTGACCTTGTCTTCTGCTTCTAAATTACCAATTAAGAAGGGAGACATCCTGTCATGCTGCTTTGAAAATGTTTCTACACTCTGGGGATTAAAGTTCGCATAACAGTACTTGCAACCATGATGGCAGGTGTTGTACTGTCCAATGTCAACGCTTTCCAGACAGCCGCATTCTTGCCGCTGATTGGGATCTTTTTTTGCATTTAAGTTCCATCCGATTAATTCTGAGATGAGCCTTCCATCAATACAGCACCCATGCTCTATGCCATGCTGATCTAGGTCAATAGATTCAGCACATGTCCGCAAACGGAATCCATTCTCCCTGGCAATTCCCGAAAATGCTGCTGCAATAATGTTGGCTTCGTCAACCGAGCATCCACGAACGCCTAAGCCCTTGATGTTATTCTTAACCTTCTCATAGATATCTATAAAGCTGAACACACACTCCACAGCTGCACCTTTTAGTTTCTCCGAAATCTGCTTAAAAGCACTGATGTGCCAATCGATGGTATATTCATCGGTCAGCAAAACAGGATCATATCTCCAGATAATGCGACGTGGTTCTGTTAGCTTTGATATCGTAAGGAAGGTGTCTATTCGTCTGGAAATATCAGGAAGATAAGGCTCTATATCCGAGCGATATCCGTTCAATGTAAATTGAAAGTAATAGGAATATCTATTCCCGATTTCTTCCAGATGCTTTACAAGTGGCTCCGCATTCTTTGTCCAAAAGACAATACAATCTATGACTGAAGGATCAAGACTTACTTTGCTTACCTGATGGTAATTCATGGGGTTTCTTACTAGCACATACCCCTCATGGAGTCGATTCATAAACCAGGGTGTATAAAAGGCGGGGATGTCAGTTCGACGACTAACGCTCAATATCATCTTGTTCTCACCTCCACATCTTTTCGTTCTAATAGCGCGTAACAATATCCGTAGGCTTCAATTGCTTTTACACGAAGCCCCTTTCGAATCACATCCTGTACAATCTGCATTTGAGTCAAGTCGATACTTGCATGTTCACATACACGAATCTCATGGAGCAGAGAATCTGACTTGTTTGCATTCTTAACAATTGCGCGTAAGTATCTCATCATTTCTGGCCCTTCTGGTTCGATCATAAGGAAGGAACCATAGTTCCTGAGGGCCTTACATACATTGCTTACCAATTCCACAAGTTGATGCTCCTGAATATGTTCATTCGGATTAAGCATGTTGCTTTCGAGAATTAAATCCATTTCTTGATTGGAGAATCGTTTAACAGCATCACTAACATCAGCGCAGATAGGATTCAGAATTCGCACCGTAAAGTTGCTCAGCTCGTCAGGTTTGACGAGTTGCCCAAATACATTGATAAACGCTTGCTCCCTCTCAATTACGTTATACTCGATTATAAATTTTTTCTGCGGGTTTAATCTTGCCAATTCATAATAGAAAAGCAGCACTCCCAAAGTGGTTGTTCCTGGCCCGGCACCAACTTCCAAGATTCTTACAGTTCCATCGACAGGGAGTTTCCCAGATGGAAGCATTTCAAGAAGTGGTTTCCATACTTTATAGATGTTAACAGGTAGGTACATCAATGCATATTCTCTTGCGCAACTACTATAATCCGTCACGCTTGTTTCCATAAACAATTCTGTTTTTTGCTTAATATCGGCCAGCTGTGGTTGTGAAAGACTATCTATGCTTTTCGCTCCGAAAAGCTCCCAGATCCTTCTGGTCAAATTGACAGGCAAGTCAAAAGGAATTTGAATATCACGTTTAAGCTGTATATCGCCTTTATGCATATAGACAATTGCATCAGCGTAAGACTCGAGCCTGGCAACCTGAAGATTCATTTTGCTCCGGATCTCACTGATTTCGTCCTCATTACTGTAGATGCCGGCAAATTGTCCATTGCGGACAACATAATGAGGCATATTAAATCTGATCATGCCTCTTGCCTTGCTATCACTATAACTAACGACCTCTACATTTGGATTGGTTGCGTGAAGATCACCTATGAAGCGGGATGGTTTTTGATGCCGATCGTGGTATATATCAACCTGAAGGATATCAAGTTCATGTTTCGCCCGAGTGACCGCAACATAGAATAGCCGCCGTTCTTCTTCCTGATCGTACCAGACATCATTTCCTGTCGCAGGGCCGGGTGTGATATCATCCAATGTATCAATAATGATAACTCGACTGAACTCGGCTCCTTTTGCACTGTGCATTGCACTGAGCCTGACTTTTCTGCTTCCTTCATGCCAGTTAGAATTACCCTGCATATCATCGATCATTCGTAGGAAAGAATCGATGTCTTTGCACGCCTCTGCTGCACTGAGTATGGCATAAACACGCATCCAGGTGCTGATAGAATTATCGCCATCCTGGCTAAGAATGCCATATTCACTTTGTCGCATCATATAAGAGACGGCAGCTCGCGGTGCACTATTAGCAATTGTTAGCACTTTGTTGTGGGCAGTATTAAACTCAGAAACCTTTGAAGAAAGACCTTTCGAATTCAAAAAGGAAATAACGGCATTCGCAACTGGTTGTCGCCTGTTCTTTTGCCAGATTATTTCAATTTCTTTTAAGTTTTCTTTGCTGAAGATACTCCTGTAGCAGACAAACCACGCATTTTTAAATGCGGTGAAGTTTTCCGGATGCCTGCTATACCTTAGCATGCTAATGATCCTTTTGACTTCCTGCTTGGCAAGCACTGAATCAATAGCTTCTCTCTGTTTGCTGCATGCAAATGGAATGCGATTCTGATAGAAATATGCCATCACAGGAAGCGCAGAGATATTCCAACGGAAAAGGACAGCCAGATCTTGCTTTTTGTCGCGATTTTGCAAGCATGTTAAAGCTGCATTAGTGATGTATTCATATTGCGCCGATAAGTTGGGAACAAGAACAATCTGGAGAGTTCCTGGCTTATGGCTAGAGGGCCTCATTAACTTATTTTCACGTTTCTGGTTTGCCTGAACAAAGCGGTCTGCAGAGCGGACAATATCAATATCGCTTCGATAGTTTGTCCCCATGAGGAGTTTCTGGCCCCGCTGATATCTTTTTCTGAAATCAAGCATTTCCGATGGAACAGCTCCGCGGAATGCGTAGATGCTTTGATCATCATCGCCGACCATAAAAAGGTTCCCGTATTTTTTGACGAGAAGAGCAACAATCTCATGTTGTAAGAGCGATGTGTCTTGTGCTTCGTCCAAGCTAACATAAGGGTATTTATCCTGGTAATATGACAGGATGTCTTGGTATTTCTTCAAGCCAGAGTACGCTCTGAAAAGCATGTCGTCAAAATCCATCAAGTTCTCTTGAAGAAGATACTGTTGATATGCCGTGTATATTGGTTCAATTGGATAATCCTGTTTCTCCACTTTATATGTAATTTTCTTTATCTCTTCTGGGGAGAGCATCCTGTTCTTTATAAAGCCAATAAGTGTGCAAATCGTATCTATTAATGTGTTTGCATCCTCATCATAGGCTTCCTTTTTCATGATTTTACGAAGAACAGCTTTCTGAGTAATGTCTTTTCTTTCCCATGCTTCATATACACGATCCAGTGTCATTCCATGAAAACAGGTAATACTCTTTGCCTGTTCACTGGAAATCCGTCTTGAGCGGATATCATTTACATAACTGATGACCATTGACAAATCAGCATTATTGCTATCTACACCGCAAATCGCTGCTGCTATCTCGCGATCCCGCTTTTGCCTCTTCTGCGGATCTTTTTCGTCTTCGGGATCTTTCAAGAGCAAGGGGAAAGTTTCACCCTTTGATCGAAGTGACGCAATGACGCTAAAACAGAAAGAGTGAATTGTTCTGAAGTCGGGGATGTTCTCGCCATCATCTGAATAGATTTCCTCATACCGGTTTTTCATTTCCTCAGCAGCAGCTTTATTGAAAGTCATAACCAGATGACTTTGAGGTGCTATGCGTATGGCGTGAGCCATATAGCCAGCCCGGGCAACAATAACTGTAGTTTTTCCGCTGCCGGGAACAGCAAACAGAAGCGTTACGCCTTTGACAGCTTGAATGGCTTCCTTTTGCTGCACACTAAAGGCACGTTTCTGGTCTCCCTTATAATATTGATTCAGAAAGCTATCTAGAGCAGGATTAATTGTTGCGTTAGATTCTGTAATGAGTCCTGCTTCTCGATAATCTCTTAAAACAATGCTTTTTATGGGTTCTGATAGAACAGGCCACCATGGCGAATCCTCAATTATCCATGCTTTTTCTACTGCTGAAGCAATTTCCTTCTCTATTCTTGCATCAGCAATTTTCTGGATTCTGTCAATGAAAGGTGAAACCTCACTAATATACGCAGATGAAGTAGAATCCCAGTTAATTGCTCCAAGAACGTTTGACAATCTTTCGTCTGAAAGATAGGAAATATAATCAGGTTTCCCTAAAAACCAATCGTTTCTCGCTTTGTTGCAAAGGATTGTCTTAATACCATCATCTCGAAGGCAAGCCATCAAATATTCAAAATCAGACTGGTTGAATTTATACTCACTTCCAGAAAGAATTGCCTGTATGGTTTCCTGTGGTAATGAGGCTGCAAACTTAGGATCGCCGCGCCAAAGAGAAGGCCGGATCTGACACAATGGAGAGCAGTCGATATGAGCCTTGATAGCTGAATAGCAAAGCTTACGTATATCTTCATCTGACTCTTTTGACCAGTTGATTAATTTCCAGTTGTTGCTATTCCATACAATCTTACTTTTCGAAGCAAAATAATGCGCTAAAGCTGGGACAACGCTTGTTTCAAATTGATTATTTCTGTATTTTTCAACGAATCTGTTTTTAACTTTTGTATTGTCCAAAAGAGGAAAATAATTAGCCGGATCATTCCCGAGAAGTGCGTCCGGGCATATATAAAGCAAAATTCTTTGTACGGACGCGGATGAACGGGATTCATCCGATAAATGACTGAGTAATTGCTCTGGAGGAAGCTCATCAAGAAATTGAACATTTATTGCATTGAATTGCCCCTTCTTTTTAGGGCTTTGAGATACATCAAAAACAACATAACAATCATCACTGTCGTTAAAGCGTATAAGTAACTTGCTCTCTTTCAGGACAGCATCCTTATGGAAATACAGATCTTCTCCACTTGGGAGTCGAGTGATAAATCCATAGTTGTTGTAGTCTCCGAACTGTGAATTATAATGACCGGCCCACTTAATTCTTCCGAGTTCCATTTGCAAACATCTCAACATTGAAATCAAAAGTCGAAGTCGTCCAGCCCATCGTTTTTTCCCCAGAAATCATCATCGCCATTGTCAAACATTCCAGAATGATTCTGCTCTCCTGTCCCATGGAAAGTGCTTCCAGCAATGATGTTCGGTGTGCTGAAACCGACATTATGACCATCCGCGTCGTAATGAGTTGCTCCGCCTAAAACACCATCAATGCTGTACCCGGCACTGTGGCCATCGGAATCGTAATGATCCATCCCACCAAATACACCTTCAATGCTGCAACCGGCAGAACTGCCATCAGCGTTATAATGGTCTACGCCACCAAAGATGCCAGGCATACTGTAGCCGATGTAGTTTCCATTTTCGTCATAATGATCCATCCCTCCGAAGAGTCCCGGGATGCTTGTTACTTTCTTGGGAGCCATCTTGTCAGCCTCCTTTTTCAACCCTTAACAATGTCATAAACCATTCACCAGACAAATGGGTAAGTTGAAAGGAATCGATTCACCTGATCAACGGAGCACGCTGTTACATGTGCGAGCAAATTTCGAGCCTGTCCCAAACTCCGTGGAATTTGGGGATGAAGAACCAGCACCGAAAGA
>CAYFRC010000106.1:0-7033 GCA_964345325.1 uncultured Oscillospiraceae bacterium | reverse complement strand
GTCCAAAATCGTACGGCTGATGAAGGCGCCCGGGCTCATGGTACAGAAGATCACGACGCAGCCACCGGACGACGCGATGCTCGAGGTCGCGCTCGTCGCGCTCAGAGCGTCGCTCGACATGGAAATCCCCGAAACATCCGCATATTCCGGAAAAGACGAACCCCCTGCGATCGAACGCATCGCGGGGAAAAAGGCGTGACGGGAAGACAGTGGCGGGAGGACGCCGTCCGCAGGATGGCGGACGCGCAGCTACACGACCCGCATACGGACGCAGACCTCATGCTTTCGGACGCGCTGCACGTCTCAAGGGGCGCGCTGCGCGCCGTTTTGGATGCTCTCCTATCGACTGACGCGCTCGAAACGCTCGACGGGTGGCTTCGCGCGCGGCTCACGGGAAAGCCGCTGCAATACTGTCAGAATGCCGCTTGGTTTTACGGGCGCAGGTTCTTTGTGAACGGGGATGTGCTCATCCCCAGACAGGACACGGAGATTTTGTGCGAGGAAGCCCTAAAGCGCATTCGCCCCGGCGCGCGCGTGCTCGATTTGTGTACGGGGAGCGGCGCCATCGCGATCACAATCGCGCTCGAAGCCAAATGTTGTGTGTCGGCGACAGACATCTCCCCCGCCGCACTTTCGGTCGCAAAATACAATGCAGACGCGCTCGGCGCGAAGGTCCGCTTTTGCGAGGGCGATTTGTTTTCGGCGGTGGAGGGCGAAGTTTTCGATCTAATCACCTGCAATCCCCCGTATCTTTCGCAGAGAGACATGGAACAACTCCAAAAAGAGGTGTCGTTCGAGCCGCCGCTCGCCCTATACGGCAGGGATGACGGGCTGTCCTTTTACAGACGGCTCGCGCGCGACGCGGACAGATACCTCGCGGAGGGCGGCGTCCTTTTGTGTGAGATCGGATGCGCGCAGGGAGAGGCCGTGAAAGCCCTGTTTTCGGACCGTGCGCGGGCAGAGATTTTACGGGACTATGCGGGGCTCGACCGCGTAGCCGTCATACATTGGCAAAGAGAGGAACAAGACATTGGATAACGAACAGGCGCGCATCGCGCGCCGAATGGCAGAGATCGAAGGAGAATACGAGGAGCTTTCCATCCGCATTACGTTGCCCGAGGTCATTTCGGACAACGCGCTGTTTTCGCGCCTCATGCGCGAGCACAGCGAAATGACGGAGCTCGCGCAGTTCGCAGCCGAGTACCGCCTGCTCCTCAGGCATTACGAGGAAGCGGAGGAAATGCTGGCTGACCCCGACATGGCGGAGATCGCGAAGGCTGAGTTCGAAGAGACCGAAGCGCTCCTCAAAGAAAAGACACAGGAAGCGCGCCTTCTCCTCTTGCCTAAGGACCCGGACGATTACCGAAACGCCGTGGTCGAAGTCCGCGCAGGCGCGGGCGGCGAGGAAGCGGGGCTATTCGGCGCGGAGCTGGTGCGGATGTACCAGCACTACGCGCAGTCGAACGGCTGGCGCGTGGAGATCGAGGACAACGGCGGCACGGAATTGGGCGGCATCAAGGAAGCGGTGCTGCTCATTCAGGGAAAGAACGTGTTCAGCCGCCTGAAATACGAGAGCGGCGTGCACAGGGTGCAGCGCGTGCCCGTCACGGAAACCTCCGGTCGCATCCACACCTCGACGGCAACCGTCGCGGTATTGCCCGAGGCTGAAGACGTGGAGGTTTCGGTGAATATGAACGACCTGCGCATCGACACCTACCGCGCATCCGGCGCGGGCGGGCAGCACGTTAACCGCACGGATTCCGCCATCCGCATCACGCATATCCCGACGGGGCTTGTCGTGACCTCGCAGGATCAGCGCAGCCAGATTCAAAACCGCGAACAGGCTCTGCGCGTTCTGCGCACCCGCCTGTACGAGATGCAGCGCGAGGAGAGCGACAGCGCCTACGCGCAGCGACGGAAATCGCAGGTCGGCTCGGGCGATCGCTCCGAGCGCATCCGCACGTACAACTATCCGCAGGGGCGCGTGACGGATCACCGCATCGGGCTCACGTTGTACCGCCTGACGGAGATTTTGGAGGGCGATCTGGACGAGGTCATCGACGCGCTCATCCTCTACGACCAGACGCAGCAGCTTTCCCTACAGGAGATGTAGTGTATGCAGACGAAGCTTGCGGTACCCGACGACACCGCCATTGCGGAGGCAGCGCGCCTTTTGCAAGACGGACAGGTCATCGCCTTTCCGACGGAAACCGTATACGGGCTCGGCGCGAACGCGCTCGACGCAAATGCCGTCGGGCGCATTTTCGCCGCCAAGGGCAGGCCTTCCGACAACCCGCTCATCGTGCATGTCGCAAGGCGCGGGGACATCTTCCCCCTGATCGAGGGTGACATCCCCGAAAGCGCGCAAAAGCTCATGGACGCCTATTGGCCCGGGCCGATGACAATCATCCTGCGCAAAAACCCCGCGCTTCCCTATGCCGTGACTGCGGGGCTCGATACCGTGGGCATCCGCATGCCCTCGCACCCCGTCGCACAGAGGCTGATTTTAAAGGCGCAGCTCCCCATCGCCGCGCCCTCCGCAAACCTCTCGGGGCGGCCAAGCCCCACCTCGGCGCGCCATGTCTTTGAGGATATGGACGGGCGCATCCCGCTCATTTTGGACGGCGGAAATTGCGATGTCGGTCTGGAATCGACGGTGATCGACTGCACGACGTATCCCCCGCGCGTGCTGCGCCCGGGCTGCGTCACGCCGGAGATGATCGCGCACGCCGCGGGCGGTGTCCATGTGGACGAAAGCACGCTGCGCCCCCTTATGGAGGGGGAAATCGCGCGTTCGCCGGGGATGAAATATAAGCACTACGCGCCGAAGGGCGGGGTGACGATCGTTCGGGGCGAAGAAAAAGCGGTTGCCCGTACAATTTGTACGCTGTACGACGAGGCATTGCAACAGGGAAAAACGCCCTACATCCTCTCCCTCCGCCCGCATTTGCCGCTGTACGGGGGCAGAAATACCTTCGACCTCGGTTTAGACGCGAAGGATATGGCAAATACGCTGTTTGCCGCACTCAGGCGGATGGATGCAATCGGTGCGGACGCGATCTTCTCCGAAGCCGTCGACGAGGACGGCGTGGGACTCGCCGTCATGAATCGGCTCGACCGCGCCGCGTCCTTTCACATCATAGACGCATAAAGGGCGGCTTCAAACGCCGCCCCCCTGTGAAACGCATTTTGACAGACAAACCCTACCGCCCTGCCTGGATCGTCCGAATCAGCCAAAGCACGAGTTGCGCCAGCGTGTACGGCACGACGACCACGCCGATTGCGAGCAGAATCGTCTGTATGATGCGTTTTGTTTCATTCTTCATCGCATTTCCTCTCCTTTTTACCCATGTGCATAGTATAAGCGCAATGCGCCGCGTTGTAAAGCCGACGCGCGTTAAAAAGCGCTTGCGCAAACGCGCTTTCTGCGGTATGATGGTTTTATAAAGCTGCGGGAGGAACGGAACATGACGGAGTATTCGATCATCAAAGAGCAGGTCCGTGAGATGCTCGCCGATTTGCCGCGCGAATCGGCCGTGTACGCAAACATCGCGGCGGTTCTGTACCACGGTATGGAATCGGTCAACTGGGCGGGCTTTTATTTTGTAACGGAAAATGACCTTTTAACGCTCGGCGCGTTTCAGGGGAAGCCCGCATGCGTCGAAATCCCGTTCGGAAAGGGCGTATGCGGAACGGCGGCGGAAAAAGACGAAATCCTCGTCGTACCCGACGTACACGCATTTTCCGGGCACATCGCCTGCGACGCGGATTCCGCATCGGAAATCGTGCTGCCGATTCACCGAAACGAGAGCGTCATCGGCGTTCTCGATATCGACAGCCCCATACCGAACCGCTTTTCGGAGGACGACAGGGCGCATCTTTCCGAAATTGTACAGCTGATCGAAAGCGCCGTATCGAACATCCCCCGCTATCGCGGGAGCGACATGATCGCAAACATCGCAAACCTTCCGGAATACACTGTAGCCGAGGGCTTCCAAATCAAGCGCGTATATCCGACGGACAGGGAGCGCGTAAAGGCGTGTATGCTCGCGCACTTTTCGGAGGGCTGGGCGCTGGAGGCGGACTACGCGATGCTGCAGGATGTGCCGAAGTGCTTCATCGCGACGCGGAACAAGGAAATCTGCGGCTTCGCGTGCTATGATGCGACGGCAAAAGGCTATTTCGGCCCCATCGGCGTAAGGGACGATCTGCGCGGTTACGGGCTCGGGAAGGCGCTCCTTCTGCGCGCGCTCCACGCGCTCGCGGATGAGGGGTACGGCTACGCGATCATCGGCTGGGTCGGAAGCGCGGAACACTTCTATCGCAAATGCGTCGGCGCGGAGTATGCGCCGAGCGGCACCCCACAGCGCACGGTGTATCAAAACATGATCGACCTGTAAATGTGTCCAAAAAACGACATTCTCCCGACATCGCGGGTTGTACGTTGCTTTTTTACGATTCGCCTTTTATAATAGTAATGAATCGAAAGGAGCAACGTTTTTATGTTAGCAAAATTCAGCGTCAAAAGGCCATATACCGTATTCGTCGGCATCGCGACGGCAATTCTTCTGGGCGTCATGGCGTTTATGAATATGACGACGGACCTGCTTCCGAAGATGGACTTGCCCTATGTGGTTGTATACACCACCTATGTCGGCGCAAGCCCCGAAGAGATCGAATCAACCGTCACCAAGCCTATGGAAGCGGAGTTTGCAACGCTTTCCGGGCTTGCAAACATCACCTCCGCTTCGAGTGAAAACCTTTCCTATACCATTATGGAATTTGAAGGCGGAACCAACATGGATTCCGTCATGCTCGACTTAAACGCGAAGCTCGATTCGCTCAAGTCGTCGCTTCCCACGGCGGTCGGCGTACCCGTCATAATGAAAATCAACCCCGAAATGCTGCCCGTCATGATCGCTGCGGTCGACATGAAAGATGCGGATATCAATGACCTTTCCGCGTTCACCAAGGACAGCCTCGTGCCCGCGCTCGAGGGCGTTGAAGGCGTCGGCAGCGTAACCGCGTCCGGTCTCATCGAGGAGGACATCACCGTCACCCTGCGCGAGGAGATGGTGGACGACCTCAACAGCAAAATCCTTCGCGAGATCGACAGCAACCTCGCGGACGTGGAGCAGCAGCTGAAAGATGCCGAAAAAGAACTCGACGACGCGGAAAAGCAGCTCAATTCCAAGTCCAAAAAAGGCATGAAGCAAATCAAGGACGGGCTTTCACAGTTGGAGCAGGCGCAGGAAGCGCTCCCTACCATGATCGCCTCATGCGAACAACAGTTGGCAGCCCTCCGCCAGCAGAAAGCGGAGGCGGATGCCGGGCTTGAACAAATCAATTCCGCACTTGCGCAAATGCCCGAATCCATGCCGCCGGAAGCGGCGGGCGCGCTTTCCGCCATGCGCCAGCAGCTCGCATCTCTCAGGCAGCAGCTGAGTGCAAAGCAGGCGGAACTCGACGCATTGGAAGGCACGCAGACAACAAATCCCCCCGCGACCACGCAGCCTCCGCAGGCGACGGATGCGCCCGCGACCACGCAGCCCCCGCAAGCGACGGAGGCACCCGCAACCACGCAGCCCCCGCAGGCGACGGATGCACCCGCTGCCACACAGCCCCCGCAGGCTACAGAGCAGCCCGGCATCGCGCCGCACGCTGCGGAGGGGGATACGCAGCAGAATACCCCCGCCCCCACCGAGCCGCCGTCTTCTCCCCTCTCCGCGTTCGCATCGTTCTTTTCGGCGCGCGCGGAATCGGACGCGGAAAGAATCGCGGCGCTCAAGGCGGAGATTGCACAGCTCAAGGCGCAGATTTCCGCAATTGAAAATTCCCCCGAATACCAGCAGCTCGCAGCGCTCGAAAGCGCCGTCGCGCAGAGATCCGCACTGCTCGAGCAAAAGGCGCAGCTCGAAAACGCCATTCCCCAGCTGGAAGGCGGCATCGCAAAGCTCGAGGGGATGCTCGAAAAACTCAACAACAGTATAATCCCCGCGGGACTCATCGACGGCATCGACAAGGACACTGACGTCGAAGACGCGCAAAAGCAGCTCCTGAGCGCCCGATCCTCCGCCAAATCGGCGATCGACAGCGCCGAAGGCAAGATCGAGGAAGGCAGGGAGCAGCTCGAACAGGCGCGCAAGGAATTTGAGGAAAAGCGCGACGATGCGTTCAAAAAGGCCGACATAGGCGGCGTAATCACGCTGGAGATGCTCGCGAAGCTGCTCGCCGCGCAAAACTTTGAAATGCCGGCAGGCTACGTCTACGACGAAAACGATACCCAGTACCTCGTGCGCGTCGGCAAGAAATACGAAGAGCTGGATGCGATGCGCAACATGCTCCTGTTTGAGATGGATCTCGACACCGTGCCCGAGGTGCGCTTGGGCGATGTCGCGACGGTTGAAATCACAGACAACAGCGATTCCACCTACGCCCGCATCAACGACAACGCAGGCGTGCTTCTGACGATCGAAAAGCGTTCCACCGCGTCCACTTCCGGCGTTTCCGACGCGCTCCATGAAGAGTTTACCACCCTCATGGAAAAATACCCCGGGCTCCGCCTGACGCCGCTGCTCGACCAGGGCATCTATATCGACCTGATCGTGGATTCGGTGCTCGAAAACCTTATCTACGGCGGCATCCTCGCGGTCCTCATCCTTCTGATGTTCCTGTGGGACTTCAGACCGACCTTTATCATCGGCATTTCGATCCCGCTGTCGGTGGTCATCGCATTTGTGGCGATGTATTTCTCGAACATGACGCTCAACGTCATGTCGCTTGCGGGGCTCGCACTGGGCGTAGGTATGCTCGTGGACAACTCCATCGTCATCATCGAGAACATCTACCGCCTGCGCGCGGAGGGGATGCCGCTGTTTAAGGCCTGCGTCGTGGGTGCGAAGCAGATGTCCGGTGCCATCTTCTCCTCGACGCTCACGACCGTATGCGTGTTCCTGCCAATCGTTTTCGTGAAGGGCATGGCGCGCGACATGTTCACGGACATCGGCCTTGCGATAACCTATTCGCTGCTCGC
>CAYFRC010000105.1:0-7047 GCA_964345325.1 uncultured Oscillospiraceae bacterium | reverse complement strand
CAGAAGGCTCGTGAGATAGCCGGTCGTAAGCCCGTCCGGCGCGCCGTGCGCGCCGATAATGAGCTTCGCGCCCAAATAGGACACGATGAGCATGCATCCGTTCATGCAGAACTGCATCAAGGGGCCAAAGAATGCGAGCAGGCGCTCTGCCCTGACGTTCAGGCGGTACACGGCGTCCGACGCCTCTTTGAATTTGTCCGTTTCATAGTCCTCGCGCACGAAGCTCTTGACGACGCGAATGCCGTGCAGGTTTTCCTGTACGACGAGGTTCATCTTGTCCATCTTCTTGAACATCGCTTCGAAAATGGGGTACACGCTCTTTGCGATCCAAAGAAGGCCGACCGTAAGAATCGGAACCGTCGCGAGGAAAATGAGCGAAAGCTGCACATTGATGCGGAAGGACATTATCATGGCAAAAATCAGCATCAAGGGGCATCTCACAGCCATGCGGATGATCATCGAATACGCATTTTGCACGTTCGTCACATCCGTCGTCATGCGGGTGATGATGGACGCGGTTGAAAACCTGTCGATGTTCGCAAAGGAAAAGGTCTGCACCTTGTGGTACATATCCCGGCGCAGGTTTTTGGAGAAGCCCGCCGTCGCAATCGCCGCAAATTTTCCCGCCAGTACACCGAAAAGGAGCGATAGGCCGCAGCAGAGGATCACCAGTGTGCCCGTGCGCGCGATGACATCCATGTTGCGTTCTTGTACGCCCTGATCGATCATGATCGCCATTAAAAACGGCATGAGAACCTCCATCACGACCTCCATGCTTATAGACAGAGGGGCAAGCAGCGACGGCTTTTTGTATTCGCGCACGCTTGCAAGCAGTTTTTTAATCATGTTGCCGAAATTCCTCCATTCTCCGTTCTCGTATGTCCGTTTCTACCGCCGCGCGGAGCTTTGTCAGGATGCGGATCAGTTCCGCCTTTTCCTCCGCCGAAACGGCGTTTTCCACCATCGCGTCGAGCGCGCGGTGCGTGTCGATGTGGCGCGCGTGCAAATCCTTCGCCTTGTCAGTGAGGACGAGGCGTTTGAGCCGCGCGTCCCCCTCGACGCGCTCCCGTACGATCAGCCCCTTCTTTTCCATCAGCTTCAAAAGGCCGCTCGTACTCGAAGGCGTGATGTGAAACTCCCTCTCCACGTCCCTCTGGCAGACAATCCTCTCCCCGCCGTGGTCGTACAGGAAATGGATGATCCAGTGGTGCATCCGCGTGAGCTGCGCGTCCTCGTCCGCCGCGCGAAACACCGCCTCGCCATATCTTCGGAAGATGCCGTCTGTCATCTTCAGTTCCAAGACGATGCTTTGCTTTTGCGGGAACATCCTCCCACCTCCCACCAACAAAAGTAGTACGTAAACAAACTGTTCGGTCGCGAATAGTATAGAACCGAACAGTTCGTCTGTCAACAAGTATATCAGATGTTTCCGTTAAATTTTCAGAATATTTTTTGCCCATTGCGCATGGACGGCGAGGGCGGGAAAATCCGAGGAGATATGCCCTTCGATAATTGGGAGCAGGTCGCGCCGCCCCGTGTTTGCCGCAACGACGCACGCGCGCGCCTGCAGCCTCCTTGCCCTTGCGAAATTGCGCCCAATGATTTCGCCCAAAGGCGCTACATTTCCGCGCAGAACCTCCTCCAAGGAGAGCGCTTTCGCAAAATAGGGCGGCATTTGCGCCCTTTCGATTTGCCGATTGCGCGGGCAAGCATCCATACAGATGTCGCAGCCAAACAGCTTTTTGCCGAGCAAGCGCCGCCTCTCCTCGGGCACGGGGAGCGCCTCGTCGAGTGCGCGCAGGCATTTTGTCAGGTCGACCTTGCCGCCTGTCGAAATCGCGCCCACGGGGCATGCCCTAATGCACAGGTCGCAGCCCGCACAAAAATCCGAAAGCGCATCGCTTTCCTCCGCGTCGGGAAATTGCGGACTCTCCCGCGACAGGATGCACTGCACGACAAAGCGCGAGCCGTATGTTTCGTGCAAAATTAGCGCGTTGCGCCCGTATCTGCCCAGTCCCGCGCGAAGAAGCGCGGGTTTTAAGGGGATGTTGTCGCAAATCTCCCCCATCTTTCGCGCCTCCGAATATGCGGCATTGGACGCTTCGTAATACGCGGACACGAACGGCAATTCCCGCACATCCGCATACGGCACATACGGCCACACGAGGAGCTTCAGCCCCTTCGCGTTCCCCGCGATTCGCGCGGGTTCGGCGCACAGGCCGCCGTAGCGCTTATCCGGATTCGCCTCCGCGAGCACCTTCCAGCGCGAAAAGGGCGAAAGGGAGATTACCCGTTCCTCCGCAAAGCCACTCACGCTTCCTCGAGCACCGTCACGCGCTCATTGCATACGCTGTGCACGCGAAGTTTGATTTTTCCGCCCTCCCTGTAGGGGTGAATGCGATAGGAGAAGGGCGAGCCGACAGGATTGAGCAGCAGCATGTACGGATGCCCCAAAACGCCGCGCAGTGCAAACGGCATCTCCTCCGGCGCGCGCATCAGAATTCCCTTCGGCACCTTCTGCTGCGAGACGACGGGCGCGCTCCACGCATAGGGAAGCACCATTTTTCCATTTTGAAATTCCACCGTTAAGGTGTCCCGCGTAAGCGCGACGCGCTGCACGCCGATCTCGTTTTCCTTGCAGGCGATATCGAAGAGGAACGCATATTCGGGCGCATCGATTGCCTTGGGGCGATGCAGCCTTTCGCTTTCCGCAGCGAGCCGCGCCTGTAGGGGCTTATCCTCCGGCAGCGGCGCATCGAAAAGGCCGTCCAGCAGGAAATCCTTGATCACATCCAAGGGATAGCCGATGTCATTTCCGAGAGCGCTCGTAAAGACGAACACCGTCTCCTTGTCCGGCAGCATCACGATGTACTGCCCGCCCATGCCGTCCGCACGGAACGCGTCAAAGGCACATCGCCACATCTGGTAGCAGTAGCCCGCCGCCCAGTTGGGGTTTTGCCGGGGATCGTCGGGATCGCGGTTGTCGATGTGCTTTGTCTGCGCGTCGATGACGTATTCATGGGGGATGATCTGTTCGCCCTCCCACCTGCCGCCGTTTAGGATGAGGAGTCCAAACCGCGCCATATCGATGGGCCGAATATGCAGCCCCGTGCCGCCTAAGGAAACGCCGTTGGGGCTTTTCTCCCACCACGCTTCGCCGATGCCGATTTTGTCAAAAATCCATTCGCGCGCGAGTTCGATCGCGGTCTGCCCCGTCGCCTTGGTCAAAATCGCGGAGAGCATATAGGTCGCGCCCGTGTTGTACACAAAATGCGTCCCCGGGCGATGGTCCACGCTCTGGTTCAGGAACACGCGCTCCCAACCGTCCGAAGAAACCATGTTGCCGAAGGTGTCCTCGCCGTGCCCGGAGCCCATCATGAGCAGGTCGCGAACCGTCATCTTTTCGAGGTTCTCCGTCCTGTTTTCGATCGAAACATCATTAAACCAATCGAGCACTATATCGTCCAATGTGAGAAGCCCCTTCCCCGCCGCGATGCCGATCAGCATGGAGGTAAAGGTCTTGCTGCAGGAGAACATGGAATGCAGCGTGTCCCGATCATACGGCGCGAAATAGTGCTCAAACGCCAGCACGCCATGGCGGACGATCAGCATGGAGTGAATCTCCTTGCCGGAAGTCTCGATCGCCTTGAGCGCCTTCAGGATTGCGAAGCTGTCGATGCCCATGCTCTCGGGCGTCGCGCGGAGAAAGTCTTCTTTCGGAAATACCATGTGTCATTCCTCCCTATGGTTCATTTTGGAAAGGGCGATCGTGCAAGCAATCCCCAGCGCAAAAAGGCACAGGTTGATGCAGAACGGCGCGGCGGAAAACCTGTCCATCAAAAACCCCGCGAACGTCGGAAAAAACGTCGCCGGAAGCAGCATGACCGCGTACACCATGCCCATGACGCGCGCCTTCTCGACGGGGTCGGCGTTCACGATCAAAAGCGATTCGATGACAGGCGTGAGCACGGAAAGCGCCGCCGCCTCGAGCGCGATCGAAAAGAGCAGCACGGGAATCAGCAGAGCGCCCTTTGGCGTCAGGATAAACAGGATTTGGCTCGCCGCAAAGAGCAGCCAACAGACGGCCACCGGCCTTTCAAACGTGCGCAGCCGGATTTTGGGTACGATCCAGAGGATCGCAAACAGGGTGATGAGCGACTTGAACGTGGAGAGCAGCGCGACATTGTCTTCCGCAAAGCCGATGTCGTTTTTGAGGTACAGCGACCAGAAGGAGACATTCAGATTGTCCACGATCGTCAAAATCGCGAGCAGCCCGAGCACGAGGAGCATCCGCTTTTCGAAGATCAACTTTTTGCATACAGGAACGCAGCCTTTGATCATCTGCCACACGCTGAGGTTTTTCGTCTCCTCCATGCGCCTTACGCCCATTTCGGTCTCCGTTGAATAGCGGTATACGAGTACGAATTTCAGCGTGAAGAGCACGGCGGTCAATCCGTAGTAAAACCGCATCGTCGGCACGAGCCCGAAATGCCCCACGAAGAACTTCGAGACGGGTGCGATAAAGGAGACGATCGCCCCCGTGAGCGACGCAAGGGAATAGCAGCGCACGACGAGGTCGTCCTCCAATCCCTCCGTAAGGAGCAGCCCCCACGAGCACACGGAAAAGCGCCACATGCCGTAAAAGAGCGATGCCACCAAAAACCACGTGAAGTTCTGCGAAAGCATCCAAAGTATCGCAGGCATGGTCTGCGACAGGAGATCAAATACCAGTGTTGCGCGGCGGCGCCCCATCTTGTCTGCGGCGATGCCACTCAAGATCGAGGAAATGATGTTCACGATGAAGGTGACCGTCGCAACGATGCCGATTTCCGCCGCCGTAAGCCCCAATGCCGCCATGTACAGCGTCACATAGGGAATATAGAGCCTGTACGGCAGCGCCCAGAGGAGTTCCGCCCAAATGCACACGCGGGCATTTCCCTTGAGCGAAAGGAACGTATCCACCATGGGGTTTTTGCGAAGCCGTCGTAACATCTGCATGTCTGTACTCCTTAAAACAATCCCCTCAGAAAGTCCGCAAGCGGGATATAGGCAATCGGCAGGAACACCGCGGGCAGCATGTTGCCTACCTTGATGCGCTTTTCCCCCATCACGTCCAGCATATCGATGCCTAAAGCAATAATGAGAACGCTTCCGACCGCGCTCATCTCGCGGATCATCACATCGGAAAGCGCCTGCCCCGCTACGCGCGAGAGCAGCGCGATTCCGCCCTGATAAATCGTAAGCGGCAACGCCGAAAGGCACACGCCGACGCCCATGGAGGAGGCGAACACGATGGAGGACACGCCGTCCAGCACCGATTTTGCGAGCAGCGTCGAGGCGTTTCCCGCCATGCCCGCCTCCATGGAGCCGATGATTGCCATGGAGCCCACGCAAAACAGCAGCGTCGCGCTGATAAAGCCCTGCGCAAAGGAAGAATCGTCCTTGGCAAGCTTTTTCCGCGCGAAAGCGCCGAGGGCGTCGAGCCTGTCCTCCACGCGCAGCGCCTCCCCCGCGATGCTCCCCAATACGATGCACAATATCAAAAGCATGGCGTCTTCGGTCTTGATCGCCCCCATGATGCCGATCAAAAGCACGCATAGAGCGAGTGCGTGATTGATGATCGCGCGAAAGCGCTCCGGAATGCCGCCGCGCAGAAACGTACCGATGGCGCCGCCTGCGAGCACCGCGATAGAGTTCACCCAAACGCCGATCATACTATGCCATCCCCGTCCTGTTCTGCCGACGGAAAAATTCCCTTCGGCGCATCTGTGTGGTATCATACCACACGGAGAGCAATTTCGCAAGGCACAAACCGCGCTCACACAAAAAACACCCTCCGGATCGTCCGGAGGGCGGAAAGAGATGTCCTTATTGCACCTTGGTAAGCACGGTGATGTGGGGGTTGGCACCCTCGTACCAGTAGAGGAAGCCTTCCATGTCGACCACGTCGCCAACGTTGAGCGCCTCGACGGCCTTATACACATCGGTGTCCACGCCGCGCAGGTAGCTCTCTACGACGAAGTTGTACACATTGCCCTCGTAGGAGACGTTGAAATACAGATCGTTGCCCTGCGTGCCGGAGCCGTCCCAGTTGTACAGGAACGCAGCTTCTTTGCCCTCCGCATCGGTGATGGGCGCAACGGTCATGCCCTTGAAGGAAACGTACTCGTTCTGATGGGCGATGAGTTCGTCCGTGCCAAGGAGCGCGGTGGCATCCAGCGGCTGCGCGATAAAGGATTCGCCTTCGATGATCTCAAACGTCGCATCGACGATCTCGACCTCGCCGCTCCACTCGGCCTTGAAGCCGCTCACGCGGATCTTCGTGCCGGGCACGAGCAGGGCGTACTGCTCTTCGGTGCACGCCATGTTGTAGAGGAAATACGCGCCGTCTTCCGCCTGCGTGTACACGGTCGCCTTGTCTTCCCACCAGGACTGCTTGTCCTGCACATAGGTCTCGACCACGACCGGAGTATCGAGTTCCGCCGCGACAAAGTCGGCATGGGTCATAACTACGACTTCTTCTGCCATCGCGGGGAGAACCGCGCACAGGGAAAGTACCAGTACCAAAACAGCCGCAAACAGTTTCTTCATCGAAATTACCTCCCGTGTATTTGATACAAGCCTATTATAGCGCATCATATGGACAATTCAATGGTACTTCATGTTATTTCTTGGGACAGAACGCGTACATGCCGCGTTTTTGTTTGCAATCCCAAGAAAAATGGAGTATAATGGAAGAAAATTTCATGAACGTGAGGGACACGCAAATGAGCATGAACACGCGCAATCGCAGACCTTCCTCTCAGAGGCCATCCGCCTCCTCCCGCAGGCGCAGGAAAAAGCAGGCGACGGGGCGCTTCTATGCCTTTGTCGCCCTTATCGCGGTCGTCATCCTTGCCGCTGTCTTCATACCGAAAATGCTTCGCGGCCGCGGCACCGAAACGCCCCCCGCTGCGCAAAACGAAGTGCAGAACCAGGTGCCCGCCGAACCCACGCAGCCGGAATCGGAAGAGGGGATCAAGGGCATTTCCGACCTCATCGAGTCCG
>CAYFRC010000104.1:0-7147 GCA_964345325.1 uncultured Oscillospiraceae bacterium | reverse complement strand
TCCTGATGGACCCCCCGTCCTACGGCAGGGGCCCGGGCGGCGAGATCTGGAAGGTGGAGGACGCGCTGTACGGCTTGGTCGAATCCTGCGCGGACATCCTGACGGAAAACGCGCGCTTCATGCTCATCAACAGCTATACGACGGGGCTGCAGCCCGCGGTTCTGCAGAACATGCTGCGCATGACGGTCGGAAAGCGCTTGGGCGGCGCGAGCGAGGCGGCTGAACTGGTGCTGCCGATTACGAGCGGGGGCGTTCTCCCCTGCGGCGCTTCGGGAAGATGGTGCGGCAATGACTGATGACAGAATTCCCTGCGGCAGGGGCGAAATCCGCGTGCTGTATCTGGACAACCACCTGCTCGCCGTCGAAAAGCCGCCCAATGTGCCCGTGCAGAGAGACATTTCGGGCGATTTGGACGTATTTACCGCCTGCAAGGGCTATATCAAGGAGAAGTTCCAAAAGCCGGGCGAGGTCTACATGGGGCTGGTACACCGGCTCGACAGGCCCGTCGGCGGCGTGCTGCTCCTTGCGCGCACGAGCAAGGCGGCAAAGCGGCTCTCGGAGAATTTTGCGGGGCGCGATGCCGACAAGCGCTACCTCGCGGTGCTTCAGGGGCGCATGGAGGCGCAGCTCGACATGGAGGATTGGCTCCTAAAGGATTCTGCAACGGGCTCCTCCCGCGCGGTGCCGGAGGGCACGCCCGGCGCGAAGTACGCGCGGCTCGTCTCCGAGCCGGTTGCCTATTGTCAAGCGGAAAACGCGACGCTCGCCCTCGTTACGCTCTATACGGGGAGGTCGCACCAAATTCGCGTGCAGCTCGCGGCTCGCACCCTCCCTCTTTGGGTGTATACGCGATACGGCGGCGCCGAAAAAGGGCAGCAGATTGCGCTCTGGGCGTATCGCCTCACGGTGCCGCATCCCACGCTGCGCGAGGAGATTTCGTTCACGTCGCTCCCGCCGATGGACGGCATCTGGAGCGCCTTTGATTTGGAGGGACTGCTATGACGCGCATGGGGCGCAACGCGCTGACATTTTTGTGCTGCGTGGCGGGCATCCCCATTTGCAGCGAAATTCTGCCGGGCGTACACGCAGCAACGCTTCGCGATGCGCTGGCTGCCGGCTGCGCGCTGGGCGTTGCATATCTCTTTCTGCGGCCGATATTGCGGCTCGTCTCCGCGCCGATCGGCTGCATCACACTCGGGCTTTTCGGTTTTGTCATCGACGCGCTCCTGATTTTGCTCATCCCGCGCCTCGTACCCGGCTTTCGGGTGGACGGCATTGAATGGGCGGCGCTCTCGGCGCTGCTCATAAGCGGGATGTGCCTCATCGCGGGCGGAACCAAATAAACGGAGGGATCGACATGAAGACACGGATTTTGGCACACAGGGGCGCTTCCGCCTACGCGCCGGAAAACACGCTCGAGGCCTTTGCGCTCGCCGCTGAAATGGGCGCGGACGGCGTAGAACTGGACGTTTGCTGCTCGAAGGACGGCGAGGTCGTCGTCTGCCACGATGCGACCATCGACCGCACGTCCACGGGCACGGGCCTGGTCGCGGACCATACGCTCGCAGAGCTCAAGGAGTTTTCCTTCGGCAAGCGCTTTCCGGGCTTTGAACAGGCAAAAATCCCGACGCTGCGCGAAGTGTTTGCGTTGCTGCTGCCGACGGGGCTCACCGTCAACGTCGAAATTAAGAAGGATTCCGTGCTGTGCGAGGGCATCGAGGAAAAGTGCATCGCGATCGCGAAGGAATGCGCCATGGAAGACAGGGTGCTGTATTCGTCGTTCGACCACGAGAGCCTGCGCATCATCCTGAAAATCAAGCCCGATGCCAAGACGGGGCTTTTGTACGGCGAGGACATCGAAAATGCGGAGCAATATGCCGTAGAGCAGGGCGCCGAGGCGCTGCATCCGCACTACAAAAACCTCTACAAAGAGGGCGCGATCGAAAGGGCGCATGCCGTCGGCGTGAAGGTGCACCCGTGGACGGCGAACGCGGAGGAGGACATCGCGCGCCTGCTCGATTTGGGCGCGGACGCGATCATCACGGACAAGCCCGACCTGGCGCGAAAGATTCGCGACGCGCGCTGAGGACACGGAGATGCGTACGGTCGGGATCATCGCGGAATACAATCCCTTTCACAAGGGGCACAAATACCATATCGACGAGACGCGCTGGCAGACGGGCTGCGATTACGTGATCGTCATCATGTCGGGCGCGTTCACGCAGCGCGGGGAGCCCGCGCTCATCGACAAGTGGACGCGTGCGCGCATGGCGCTCGCGGAGGGCGCGGACATCGTGATCGAACTGCCCGCGCTGTTTGCCGTGCGCAGCGCGGACTGGTTTGCCATGGGCGGCGTGGGGCTTCTCTCGTCTCTGGGCATCGTGGACGGTATCTCCTTCGGCTGCGAGACGGACGATTTGCCGACGCTGCAGTTCGCAGCGGATGCCTTTGAGGCGGAGCCGCCGCAGGTCGTCCGCGGGATCAAAAAGAACCTCAAAAAGGGAAAGTCGCTCGCCCGCGCGCGCGGAGAGGTGCTCGCCGAGTATCTGAACGTCGATCCGTCCGTTTTGAACGCGCCCAATACCGCGCTCGCGCTCGAATATATGCGCGCGAACGACAGGCTTTTGCGCCCGATGCGGCTGTTTGCCGTCAAGCGCAAGGGCGATTACCGCTCGAAGGAGCTATCGGAATTCGCATCCGCCGGCGCGATACGGCTCGCGCTGCACGAGGGGCGGCGCGAGGAAGCGCTTTCCTGCATGCCCGAGAAGGCTGCACTCCTGCTGCGGGATATGGAGCCGACCATGTACGCGGACCCGACGGGGCTGGACAACCTCCTGCTCGACAGGCTCCGCACCATGGACAAGGAGGAGCTCATGGGTATTTGCGACGTCACCGAGGGGCTGGAGGATCGAATCCTGCGCTGCGCGGAGGCCGCGCCCACGCGAAGCGACCTTCTTAAAGCGCTGAAGTGCAAGCGGTATACCATGGCGCGGCTCTCCCGCATATGCACGGGCGCGCTGCTATCCATCGATAAGGACCTCGCGAGTACCTATCCGAGCCCGCCTTACGCGCGGCTTTTGGGATTTCGCGAGAGTGCGCGGCCGCTGCTGCGCGAAATCTCCGAAAACGCGCAGATTCCGCTCGTCTCTAACGTCAAGGGGATTCTCGACCATCCCTGCTTTCAGTTGGAGCGGCGCGCGACGGATTTGTGGGCGCTGTGCACGAAACACCCCCAAACGCGGCGCGCGCGCCGCGATTTCACGGAGCGGATGATCGTCGTGAAAGAGGAAGAATAAAAGCTGCGGACAATGTCGGCTTTACATCGGCGGGCGGGAAACATAACACGGCGATACTTGAACGCCGCCCGCGCGATGTAGTATAATTATCCAACATTTCCGCATATAGATGGGAGACAATCGGATATGGGATGTAAAGTATGCAAATTCGGCGGAACCTCGCTCGCAGATGCGGAGCAGTTTCGTAAGGTAAAAAAAATCCTCCTGGCGGATCCGGACAGGCGCTACTGCGTGCCGTCCGCGCCCGGAAAGCGCCACCGGGACGACGAAAAGATTACGGACATGCTCTATAAATGCTATCGCCTCGCCCAGCGCGACGAGCCGTATGGCGATTTGTTCCAGAAAATCACGACGCGCTATCTGGATATCGTAAACGAGCTTTCCCTCGATATCGACCTTCTTCCCATGCTCGAAGAAGTGCGCATCGACATCGCACGGCGCGGCCCAGATTACGCGACGAGCCGCGGCGAATACTTCTCGGGGCGCATCCTCGCGAACTATCTCGGCTGGGATTTTATCGACCCGTGTGAAGCGGTGATGTTCGACAGGCAGGGCGTGTTCGCCGGCGAATGGACGAACAGCCTGCTCTCCGAGCGCCTGAAGCACCATACACATGCGGTCATCCCCGGCTTTTACGGCGCCCTGCCGGACGGCGACATCCACACGTTTTCCCGCGGCGGTTCCGATATCTCCGGCGCGATCGTCGCGCGCGCGGCAAATGCCGACATCTACGAAAACTGGACGGACGTGTCCGGCTTTCTGATGGCGGACCCGCGCATCGTGGACAATCCGAAGGTCATCAGGCAGCTTACGTATCACGAACTGCGCGAGCTCAGCTACATGGGCGCGACGGTTTTGCACGAGGACGCGGTGTTCCCCGTGCGCAAGGCGGGCATCCCGACGAACATCCGAAATACCAACGCCCCCGAGGAGCCGGGCACGATGATCGTCGACAAGGAAGAACCCCATTTGGATACCGAAACCGTCATCACGGGCGTCGCCGGGCACAAGAATTTTACGCTCCTCTCCATCGAAAAGGCGATGATGAACAGTGAGATCGGCTTTGGCAGGCGCGTCCTGCAGGCACTCGAAGACAACGGCGTGTCCTTTGAACACCTGCCCACCGGCATCGACACCATGTGCGTCATCATCCGCGACAACGACCTCATGCAGCGCAGGGAGCAGATCGTCGGCCGCATCGAGGAACTGTGCCGCCCCGATTCCATCGTGCTTTCCACGGGGCTCGCCCTGATCGCGACCGTCGGGCGCGGCATGGTGAACCAGCGCGGCACGGCGGCGCGGCTGTTCGGCGCGCTCGCAAATGCCGATGTGAACGTGCGCATGATCGATCAGGGCTCGAGCGAGCTCAACATCATCGTTGGCGTGGACGTGGACGACTTTGAAAAGGCCGTACGCGCCATCTACAACGAATTCGTGGATTAAAAGTCGGGCAAAACGAGGCTTCGGCGGCGCGCGAGCAAAGCGCCGCCGAAGCATAATTTTGCCGAAATTATGCTTGACACGGCAAAACAAGGGTGCTATAATACGAATTGATGAAGGTTGTTCTAACACGCTGCGCGGAATACCGGCGCAGTGTTTGTTTATGCTATGGAAAGAACACATCGCAGGAGGGGTATCAATGGCGGATGAAAGCATCATTTTGACGCAAGACGGCAAGAAGAAACTCGAAGAGGAACTGCGCCAACTAAAAAACGTAGAGCGCGCAAAGAACGCACATGAAATCGAGGTGGCGCGTTCCTTTGGCGACCTGAGCGAAAATGCCGAGTACGAGGCGGCGAAAAACGAGCAGGCGCGCATCGAAGGGCGCATCGGCGACATCGAGGGAATCCTGAACAAGGCGGTCATCGCGGAGGCGGGCGCGGGCGAAGAAGGCGTCGTCGGCATCGGCAGCCACGTGAAGGTCTTCGACATGGAGTACAAGGCGGAGGACGTGTACACCGTCGTCGGCGCGACGGAAGCGGATCCGTCCCGCCTGTTCGTCTCCACCGAATCCCCGATCGGGAAGGAGCTCATGGGCAAAAAAACCGGCGAAACCGTCAAGGTGCAGACCCCGGGAGGGCTGCTGGAGCTGAAGATCCTCGCCGTTTCCAAGTAACCAAGAAGGAGAGCAACCAATGGCAGAAGAAACAATCCGCACGCCCGAGGAGGAAGCGCGGGAACAATCCGAACAGTATACCATCAGGCTCGCCAAGCTGCAAAAGCGCATCGACGAGGGGCGCAACCCCTACGAGATCGTAAAATACGACAGGACGCACCGTTCCGCCGAGATCCTTCAAAACTTCGAGGCGCTCGAAGGCAAGGAAATCTCGATCGCGGGCAGGATGATGAGCCGCCGCATCATGGGCAAGGCATCCTTTGCGCACATTTTGGACAGGGACGGCAGCATCCAGATCTACGTGCGCAGGGACGACGTGGGCGAGGACGAGTACGCCTCCTTCAAGGAGTGCGACATCGGCGATATTTTGGGCGTCAAGGGCACTGTATTCCGCACGAAGACGGGCGAAGTGAGCATCCATGCGACGGAAACGACGCTGCTCACGAAGTCGCTCCACCCCATGCCCGAAAAATTCCACGGGCTCAGGGACACGGACACGCGGTACCGCAGGCGCTATCTCGACCTGATCGTCAACCCCGAGGTGCGCGAAACCTTTATCAACCGCTCGAAGATTATCTCGTCTATCCGCAGCTATCTCGACGCGGAGGGCTTCATCGAGGTCGAAACGCCCATGCTGGTGCCCAACGCCGGCGGCGCGGCGGCGCGCCCGTTCGAGACGCACTTCAACGCGCTGGACGAGGACGTGAAGCTGCGCATCTCCCTGGAACTGTATCTGAAGCGGCTCATCGTGGGCGGATTGGAGAAGGTATACGAGATCGGGCGCGTGTTCCGCAACGAGGGCGTGGACACCCGCCACAACCCGGAATTCACGCTGATGGAGCTGTATCAGGCGTATACCGACTACCACGGCATGATGGACCTCGCCGAAAAGCTGTTCCGCCACGTGGCGAAGCACGTATTGGGCACGAGCGTCATCACCTATAACGGCACCGAGATGGACCTCGGAAAGCCCTTTGAGCGCATCACCATGACGGAGGCCGTCAAAAAATACGCCGGCATCGACTTTGACGAAGTGAAGGACGACGCGGAGGCGATCGCGCTCGCAAAAGAGCACCATCTGGAACTGAAGCCCCTCTACAAGAAGGGCGACGTGCTGAACCTGTTCTTCGAGGAATACGTCGAAGACCACCTGATCCAGCCGACGTTTGTGATGGACCACCCGATCGAGACCTCCCCGCTCACCAAGAAAAAGCCCGACAAGCCCGGCTATGTCGAGAGATTCGAGTTCTACATGAACGGCTGGGAGATGGCGAACGCCTATTCCGAATTGAACGACCCGATGGACCAGCGCGCGCGGTTCAAGGCGCAGGAGGAGCTGCTCGCGAGCGGCAACTTGGAGGCCAACCGCACGGACGAGGATTTCCTCTACGCGCTTGAGATCGGCATGCCGCCGACGGGAGGCATCGGCATCGGCATCGACCGCATGGTCATGCTCCTAACCGATTCCGCCGCGATCCGCGATGTGCTGCTGTTCCCGACGATGAAGTCCTTAGACTAATGTCTGACTTTTAAAGACAGTCGAGATTATGAACTGCTCATACCCACCTGAACAATGTACCAGATGGGTATGAGAACTTCCATCAACTGTAGTGCTTTCGGTTTGTCTGAAGGTCATTTATACAAGATGTAGGTATTATGAGACACGCAAGAAACACAATTAAAGCAACATACAGAATCCATAAGGTTCTTTTGCTTCTTGGAAGGTAATGGAGCC
>CAYFRC010000103.1:1888-7176 GCA_964345325.1 uncultured Oscillospiraceae bacterium | reverse complement strand
CCGTCGTCGATACCGTCTACGCCGGCCTCGCGCAGGCATCGGAGGTGCCCGTGCAGCCCGGCACATGGCTGCACGACCCGCAGTCCACCAAGTACAACTTCAGCCCGGAGCGCGCGCTGTACCTCCTCTACGAGGACGGCTGGAGCGACCCCGACGGCGACGGCGTGCTGCAAAAGGAGATGGAGGGCAGCGTCGTGCGGCTGGAAATTTCGCTCGCAACCTACGACCGCGGCACGACGACCACGCGGACGGACGCGGCGAACCTCATCGCCGAGCAGCTAAAGACCGTCGGCTTCGCCGTGAAGGTGGAGACCCTCTCCGCGCCGGATGTGCTTCCGACGCTGCGCAACGGCAAGTTCGACCTCGCGCTCGTCGCGTTCGAACTGTCGGAGATTCCGGAATTGTCGTTCCTGCTGTATTCGTCGGGGGATTGCAACTATTCGCGCTATGCTTCCGCCTCCATGGATACGCTGCTCAAGGAAGCGTTCCAAACGACGGACGAGGAGACACTCAAAAACACGATGAGCAAAATCCAGCTGCAAATCGTGGAGGAGCTGCCCGTGATGGGGCTGTTCTTCCGAAGCGGCATCCTCATCTGCAGACAGCCGTTGGGCGGGATCGTGGGCTCGCGGCAGGGCAATGTGCTGCGCGGCATTGCGACATCGATCAGGTATTAGGGAGTGGGCGGGCGGCGCATCCCCGAAAAGACAATAAAAAAGAGCGCGGCTCGTTCCGCGCTCCCCGAGCGGCAGAGAATCAGTTCTCCGCCGCGTTTTCATACAGTTCGATGTATTTGTTGTACATATAGCCCGTTCTTCCGCGATAGCGCACCTTGCTCCACGTTTCGCCGAGCGTGAGCACGGCGATGTTCGATCCGCCGTCGGGGGAGGCGATGATCGCGGCCTTGGGGCTTGCACCCCTTCTCAGGTTCACCATGGCGGTGGTCTTTGCGGGTAGGCCTTCGGCGAGGTGGAGACTGTAGGCGTTGCCCGTGCGCTCCGTCGGGATGAGCTGCACCTCGTACCAGCTGCCCACGTGCCCGATCGCCGTCTGCCTGTCGTCATTTTCCAGTACGCCCGTGACTGCGAGGCGCGTTCCCCGATCTACGAGCAGCATTCCGCCGCTGCCCGCGCGCCTGGAAACGCCGTAGGCGACGGCACCCCATTTTTTGACGCTCGTCACCGGGATGTATTCCGAAACGTAAAAGCTGTTGACGTACCCTTCAAGCCCCGTTTCAAGTATGCGCACCTTGATCCACACATTCCCCGTGGAGAGCACCTCGATCGCGTCGCCGTAATATGCGTAGCCGAGCACCCTGTAGTTTATGCCCGCGCCAGCGCGCACGTGGATGCAGCCGCTCGTATATGGCGTTTTGATCGCGGCGTGGATCGTCGATGCGCCCGCCGCAGGTACGAACAGGAATGCGCACAAAAGCGCGACCAGTGCCGCGCATAGCAGGCGTTTCATCCGTTTCACGCTCCCTTTTCGCAATTTTCATACTTGTACACATATATTATACAACAGATTGCGATGGCGGTTGTTTCAAAGGTATGAACTTTTTTGTAAAGATTGTGTGTAAAAGGAAAATGCCGCGCCGATAATGGTATAATGGGCTCGAATCGCAAGGAGGGAATTGTGTGGCTTCTGACAATCGGGATACCTGTGTGCTGATTCCGGCATATAAGCCGGACGAGCGGCTCAACGAAATGATAGACAACCTGTTTGCAGCGGGGTTTGAAACCGTCGTCGCGGTGGACGACGGCGGCGGCGAGGCGTATCGGACGATTTTTGAAAAGGCTTCGGCGCAAGGCGCGCATGTGTTGACGCATCCCGTCAACCGCGGCAAGGGCGCTGCGCTCAAGACGGGGCTTTCGCATATCGCAGCGCATTTCCCCATGCCCGTCGTAACGGCGGACGCGGACGGGCAGCACGCGGTCAAGGACATCGCGCGCGTCGCGCAGAAGCTGCGCGAAGAACCCGAGGCGCTCGTCCTCGGCGCGCGCGACAAAAAGCAAATGCCGCCGCGCTCGAAGGTGGGAAACACCATCACCTGCACGGTGCTCGGGCTGCTTTCGGGGCTTTGGATCGACGACACGCAGACGGGGCTGCGCGGCATCCCGCGCTCGCTGCTCGAAGAATATTCGCAGCTTGAGGGCGACCGCTACGAGTACGAGATGAATATGCTCTTAGAGACGCGAAGGAAGGGCACGATCGTCGAACAGGTGACGATTGACACCATCTATATCGACGACAACAAGTCCTCGCACTTCAGCGTCATACGGGACAGCGCGCGCATATACGGCCTGATGCTTCGTCAGGAGCTCGCCTATATCGGCTCCGCCCTGTCTTGCGGGCTGATCGACTGGGGTCTGTTTGCGCTGCTTCACTACCTTTTGCCCGCGAACCTAAACAATCTGGATGTGTCGAGCCCCGTGCTGCACAAGATCGTCGCCGCGCTTCTGCCCTCGGGCGTGGGCGTGCCGTTTCTTGTGGCGCGCCTTCTGTCCTCTCTTTTGAACTACCGCATGAATCGCGATATCGTGTTCAAGGCGGGCAAGAAAAAGGGGATGCTCGCGGCGTATTATGTGCTGGTCATCATAGTGATGTTTGCGAGCATACAGCTCATCGAGCTCTTGACGAAGGTCGGCATTCCCGCCGTCGCCGCCAAGCCGCTCGCGGACTTGGTGATGTTTGTATTCAGCTTCATCATCCAAAATAAGGTGATTTTCAGGAAAAAGAAGGAAGGCTGATCGCGTGAAGAAGTTCTTGGTCTTTGCGCTCGCGGCGTTGCTCTTTCTGTCCACGGTTCTCCCCTGTTTTGCGGAGGAAGAAGCAGGCATACCCTTCGAGCGGGGTACGCGGTGGGGCATGTCGCGCGAAGAAGTTAAATCTCTGGAAAATTTAGGCGAGGATGCCAACTACAGCGAATATGAGGAGGATATTTTTTCGACGTTGTCGGTGCTCGACGTGGAGGTGAGCGAATACACGGCGGAACTGGGGTATCTGTTCGTGCGGGACGAACTTCTCTGCACCAACTATCAGATTATTCCGCCCTTGGACGGCGCGGACGAATCCTACGGGAAATTCCGAAACGAGCTCTCCGCCCTATACGGCGAGCCGTCGGGAGATGACGAATCCGCATTCCTGCGCTTTTTGAACGATATCGTAAAGCAGATGAATCAGGAGGGAATAGATCTGCCCATAGAAGACGCCGCGGTGTGGCACCTTGCGGGCGATACGGATGTGGTATTGAGCGTGATACAGGGTATGACCTCCATCGCCTATTACAACACCGCATACGATTTTTGATCAAAAGCAAGGAGGATTGATCGTATGAAGAAGATTTTGGTCTTTGCGCTTGCGGCGCTGCTCGTGTTTTCTATGGCGCTCCCCTGTTTTGCGGAGGAGAAAGAAGATGTCTTCACCTTCGCGCGCGATGCGCAATGGGGAATGTCGCGCACGGATGTCATGGCTTTGGAGGATATGGAGGAGGATACCGATTTCGGCAAAGAAGAGCAGGAGATTCTGACGAATTTGACGGTGTCCGGCGTAAAGGTGAGCAAATACACGGCGGAGCTGGGGTATATGTTCTTGAGGGACGAACTTTGCTGCATCGCCTATTATATCCCCGCGCCTTTCAACGGCGAGAAAACGTCGTACGGATATCTTCAAAGCGCGCTTTCCTCCCTATACGGAGAACCTTCGAACGAAGACGAATCCGCCTTCCTGCGTTTTGCGGACAATATCGAGAAGCGGACAGGTAGGGAGGATCGGGAGGAGATAAGCCTGATATCCTTTGACACAGCCACGGTATGGCACATTGCGGGCGATACGGACGTGCTTTTAGGCGATGTGGATGGCGAAATCCTCATCATCTATTACAACACCGCATTCGATTTTGCCACCGTCGGCTTTGACACGACGGAGCTGTGATGCGCAAACAATCGCTTTGGCAAAGCGCAAAAAGGTTGAAGGTATGAAGAAGATTTTGGTCTGCGCGGTCGCGGCGTTGATGGTTCTTTCTATGCGCCTCCCTTGCCTTGCGGAGGAGAAAGAGGTCTTCACCTTCGCGGGGTGCGCGCTGGGGCATGTCGAATGCGGAAGTCTTGGCTTTGGGGAATGCCGATGCGGAAACATACCGTAGCATGGACGAGTGCATGTGCATCGCCCATATCCGGCGGTATCCCTGCTTGCAACTTGGATGATTTCAGTACAGGATACCGGTCGTATACCGTGGTTCTGCCAGAAACCACTCGCGGAAAGTTACTCAATTGGTCTTTCATCGGCATATCCGCATAAATCAGAATTTGTGGAGGAAGTGTTATGGAAGTACAATTCGGTGCGCCGACAGATATTGATTCCTGGATGGACCTGGTAGAAGAAGTGAAGTGGAATTTTCCCGGTTTGGAAACCGAAACAGCCATTGAGGAACACAAAAGTACTGTTATGGAATTCATATCTCAAAAACGGGCTTTATGTGCAAAAGATCAGAATATAATAGTCGGCGTTCTCCTTTTCTCCCGAAAATACAATATGATCTGTTGTTTGGCAGTAAAACCGGGGTATCGTAAACGTGGCATTGCATCAATGCTGATGAAAAAAGCACTGAGCGAACTTGATGGTGATAAGGACATTGTTGTATCGACCTTTCGGGAGGGTGACGAAAAAGGAATTGCCGCCAGAGCATTTTATAAAAAATTCGGATTCGTAGAAGGCGAATTAACGGAAGAATTCGGATCACCGTGTCAAGTGTTTACGCTGTTCCGATAAATTCCAACGTATCGAGCCAAAGCATATGGCTATGGGCACTTTTCTTATATGGCGCATCGCGGGCGATACGGGCGTATTTTGGGGCGCGGTTGAAACCTTCATCGCCTACCGCAACACCGCCTTTGACATTGCCACCGTCGGCTTCGACACGACAGGGCTGTGATGCGACAAGCAAAAAAGGGAGCGGCAGCACAAACGTTGCCGCTCCCTTTTTGTTTGTTCGTTACGCCCCCGCCCGCGCGATGCCCAAAATCGCCCGCTCGCGATCCTCGCGGAATTGGTTGGTATAGAGGTTGTAATAATACCCCCTATGCGCCAGAAGCGAGTGGTGCGTGCCCGACTCCGTAACCTCGCCCTTTCGGATGACCAGGATTCGGTCCGCCGTGCGGATGGTCGAGAGCCTGTGCGCGATGATGAAGCTCGTGCGGTTTTGAAGCGTCGTCTGGATGGCGCGCTGAATCTTCTGCTCCGTCTCCGTATCGACGGAGGATGTCGCCTCGTCCAATACGAAGATCGCG
>CAYFRC010000103.1:0-1878 GCA_964345325.1 uncultured Oscillospiraceae bacterium | reverse complement strand
GTCGGCGAGCAGCGCCCGCGCAAACGAAATGAGCTGCTTCTGCCCCGTGGAGAGGCGGTTTCCGCCCTCGCCCACGTCCGTATCGTAGCCCTTTTCGAACTTCAGGATGAAGTCCTCCGCGTCCACCGTGCGGGCGGCGCGCTCGATCTCCTCGTCCGTCGCGTCGAGCCTGCCGTAGCGGATGTTTTCGCGGATGGTACCGGAGAACAGGTGCGGCTGCTGCAATACATAGCCAAGGTGCGACTGCAGCCAGAGCTGCGAGCGCTCCTTGTAGTCGCGCCCGTCGATCAGGATGCGCCCCTCGGTCGGCTCGTAAAAGCGGCAGATGAGGTTCACGATGGTGGACTTGCCGCTGCCGGTCTCGCCGACGAGCGCGACGGTTTCGCCCGCCTTCACGTGCAGGTTGAAATTTGAAAGCACCTTTTCGCCGCCCGAATAGCGGAATGTGACGTTCTCAAAATCGATATCGCCCTTGATTGTCTCCCAATTTTCCGTTTTGGGGTTGAAGCTGTCGCCGTATTTTGCGATCACCTCTTCGGAATCGGCGATCTCCGGCTCCGTCTCGATCAGGGAGATGACGCGCTCCGCAGCGGCCTGCGCGGACTGCAGCTCCGCAAACGTCCGCGCGATGGCGGAAATCGGTTCGAAGATTTGGACGGAATAGCTCACAAACGCCGTGAGCACGCCGAAGGAAATCGCGCCGGAGAACACGTCGTACCCGCCCTTCCACAGCGCATACGCCGCCGCGAGGGAACCCAGGGAGGACACGATGGGCATGAACAGCGCCGACAGGACCGCCGCGCGGATGGCGGAGCGCTTCATCGTATGCGTCTCTTCGCAGAACTCCGCGTCGTTCGCCTCCTCGCGCACGAGCGTCTTGGTCGTCTTCGCGCCCATGATGCCCTCGTTAAACGCGCCGGTGATTCTGGAATTGATCTTGCGCACCTCGCGGTAACTCTTCAGGATGCGCTTTTGGAAGAACATCGAGATGACTGCGATGATGGGGATCACCGAGAGCACCGCGAGCGAAAGCATGAGGTTCATCGAAACCATGACGATCGTGGCGATGACCACGAAGAACAGCCCCCACAGAAGGTCGATCAACCCCCAGCCGATCGTGTCGCCGAGGCGCTGCGTGTCGCTCGTCATGCGCGCGATGATGTAGCCGATGGGCGTCTTGTCGTAGTAGGAAAAGGGCAGCTCCTGCAATCGATTGAAGCCGATCTCGCGCATCATGTGGCATACGCCCGTCTCCGTGCGCCCCGAGATCAAACAGAACGTGAAGATGCAGCCCACCTGAAACAGCACCAGCCCGAAATACCGCGCGATGAACCAGCCGAGCCCTTCCGTGGTGCCGCCGGCGATGTATACGTCGATCGCCTCCGAGGTTAAAAGCGGAAACAGCACGTCGCAGACCGCGGAAAGCAGCATCGCCAAGCCGATCGCGATCAAATGGAACCGAAACGGTTTCACGTAGTGTACGAGCTTTATCCACAGCGATATGTCAAATCGTTTGGTATAGTCCTGTTCTTCCTGAAATTGCATATCAGGCTCCCTCCCCTCGTTGCCCCTCGCCGAGCTCCTCTTCGAGCGCGGTCTGGATGCGGTAAATGCGCCTGTACAGGCCTTCCTGCGCGATCAGCTCCTCGTGCGTGCCCTGCTGCGCAACCTTGCCGCCTTCGAGCACGACGATCAGATCCGCTTCGGACAGGGTCGTCAGGCGGTGGGAGATGATAAACGTCGTGATGTTTTCGCCCTTTTCCTTGAGCGCCTTGCGGATCGTCCTGTCCGTTTCGGTATCGACGGCGGAGAGCGAATCGTCAAAGATTAAGATGTGGTTGTCCTTGATGAGCGTTCGCGCGATGGCGACGCGCTGCT
>CAYFRC010000102.1:0-7247 GCA_964345325.1 uncultured Oscillospiraceae bacterium | reverse complement strand
GTCCGCAGACGCGAAAGAAATTAAAATCGTTTTTCTGACGACAGAAGGTGAATTGTCGCAAAGCGGCAAGAGAAGCCGCCCTGGGGCGTGCGCGTCAGAAAAACTCTTCTCACTCCGCAAACGTGCGCGCCTATGGCGCGTGCCTGCTGGACGGGGCTTCTGGCGGTGGCGCGGCCGGGCAGCTTACCGTCGATGCGTCCTGGCTGGATGCGTCGGGCGCCGACGGCGGCGTCGCCTGCGGGCTTCCGCGCGACAAGGCGCTCGCCTTCGCCGCGGGGATGTTGGAAGGCGCGGCTGCTTTGGCAAAGGCGAGCGGGCAGCACCCCGCGATCCTGAAGGATGCCGTATGCTCTCCCGCCGGAACGACCATTCAGGGCGTCAGGACGCTCGAGGAGCGCGGCTTTCGCGGTGCGGTGATGGATGCCGTCATCGCATCGTACAACAGGACATTGGAATTGAAATGAGGGGTGGCACAATGCGCATCGTCATCAAGGTCGGCACATCCACGCTCACGCATGCGACGGGGCACGTCAACATCCGGCACATGGAGTCGCTCGTCAAGGTGCTGTCCGACCTCAAGAACGCCGGAAACGAAGTTATTTTGGTATCCTCCGGCGCGATCGGCATGGGCGTGGGCAAGTTGAACCTGCCCGAGCGCCCGAAAACCATGCCCGGCAAGCAGGCCGCTGCGGCGGTCGGTCAATGCGAACTGATGTATACGTACGACAGGCTGTTTGCCCTGTACAGCCACATCGTCGCGCAGATACTGCTTACGGGCGAGGATCTGCAGAGCGACGAGCGGCGCGGCAATTTTGAAAACACCGTCGAGGAATTGCTCAAAATGCACGTATTGCCCGTCATCAACGAGAACGACACCGTTGCGACGAGCGAGATCAAGGTCGGCGACAACGACACGCTGAGCGCCATCGTCGCAAAATGCGTGGGAGCGGATCTTCTGATCCTGCTGTCGGACATCGACGGACTCGATACCGGCGACCCGCGCAAAGACCCCGCCGCGAAGAAGATCGACACGGTCGAGGAGATTACGCCCGAGATCGAATCCCTCGCGAGCGATGGGGGTTCTAAGCTCGGCACCGGCGGCATGGTCACGAAAATCCGCGCGGCGCGGCTCGTAAACGACGCGGGCTGCGACATGGTCATATTGAACGGAAGCGACGCACAGCTTCTGTACGCGCTGCTTGACGGGGAACACGTCGGCACGCGGTTCATCGGCAAAAGGAAATGAGGGCGATCGCGCGATGAAGGAATACCGCCTTTCTCTGCCGCTCACGAAGGATGCCGTCGCCCCGCTGCGCGCGGGGGATATGGTTTACCTAAGCGGCAGGCTATATACCGCGCGGGACGCGGCGCACAAACGAATGATTGCCGATTTGGAGCGCGCGCCCATCCCGCTTATGGGGCAGACGATCTATTACGTAGGCCCTGCGCCCGCGCCGCCGGGGTACGCGGTGGGCGCTGCCGGCCCCACGACGAGCGGCCGCATGGATGCATATACCGTGCCGCTCTTGGAGCGGGGACTCGTCGCCATGATCGGCAAAGGCAGGCGCAGCGAACAGGTCAAAGAGGCGATGAAAAAATACGGCGCGGTGTATTTCGGCGCGACGGGCGGCGCAGCGGCGCTGCTTTCGCGGCACATCGAAAAAAGTGAGGTCGTCGCCTATCCCGATCTGGGTGCGGAGGCGATCCACAGGTTTACGGTGCGGGATTTTCCGTGCATCGTGCTCATCGATTCCCTCGGCAACGACCTGTACGAGATCGGCGTGGAGGCGTATCGGGAGACGGAGTAGCGGAAAACGCCATTTTATATTCTAAAGCCGACAGTATCTTCTTAAATGGAACAAGCCCGCCCCGGAAACTGTCCGAAGGGCGGGCTTTGCATTTCATTCGCAGCGCAAAATTTCGTCGAACGCCGCATCGCTCGGCAGGACCCAGTCGCCGCGCGGCGACAGCGAAACCTCCGTGACCTTCGCCCCGTCGGGCATGCAGCTCCTTTTGAACTGCGCGCGCGAGAACCTTCGCAGGAACACGCGAAGCCACTTCAAGATAGTCTCCCCGTCGAAGAGGCCTTCAAACGCTTTTTCCGCGTAGAGCAGGATGGTTTCCGGGGACGCATTTCGCCGAATGAAATAATATAGGAAGAAGTCGTGCAGGCGATAAGGCCCCACGATCTCCTCCGTAGGCTGCGCGGAAGGGAGAAGTTCGGGGCTGACAGGGGTGTCGAGCACGTCTTTCAGCGCGGTTTTGAGCGGAACATTTGCCGTTTCGTCCGCATATGCGTTTACGATTTCGCGAACCAGTGTCTTCGGCACGCTCGCATTCACGCCGTACATGGACATGTGATCGCCGTTATAAGTCGTGAACCCCAGCGCGAGCTCCGAAAGGTCGCCCGGGCCGACCATGAGCGCGTTCTCCTTGTTCGCGAGGTCCATCAGCACCTGCGTGCGCTCCCGCGCCTGCGCATTTTCGTAGACGACGCCGTGCGCGGAGAGCAAATCCTCCTCCGGCGCGATGTCGCGAAAATGCTGCAAAACCGATTGTTTGATGTCGATTTCGCGAAGCGTCGCGCCGAGCGCCTTTGCCATCGCGCAGGCGTTTTGGTACGTCCTTCCGCTCGTCCCGAAGCACGGCATAGTGACGGCGATACAGTTTGCCGCGGGGATACCTAACAGCGCGAGCGTCCTTTCGCAGACGAGCAGCGCGAGCGTCGAGTCCAGCCCGCCCGAAATCCCCAGGATGAGCTTTTCGCACCCTATGTGGGAGAGCCTCCCCGCGAGCGCTTTCGCCTGCAGCGTCAGAACGCGGGAGAGCGCCTCCGCATCTTTCGGGAGGAACGGATCGGGATCGACCGCACGGGTAATGCGCTGCGCGCTCCAATCGCCCTGAGCCACAAACCGGTCGCAATCGAGAGACGATGCGGCCGCCGTATAACAGCGCCGCTTCGCCCTGTCGCCCTCCAAGTAGCCGAGGTCGATCTCCGCAGAGACGAAGGATTCACGCTCACAGAGGATTTCGCCGCTTTCGACGACCGCGCATTTTCCTGTATAAATCGCATCTCCCGAGCTTTCCCCGCTGCCCGGGTTCGCGGCGACAATTGCAGCGCACAGCTGCATGGAGTTGGCTTTCAGCAGAAGGTTTTGCGCGTCCCGACTGTGCATCGTCTCCGCAAACGCCGTCGGGTTGAGCAGAAGCGTCGCGCCCGCGGCGGCGAGCTCCATTGCGTCCGCAAGGTCGTCCCCGAATGCGATGCCCATGCGAAAATGCGGGCACTCGATGATGCGCGGCTTCCCCTCGCGCGGCGCAAAGTGATGGGAATGCGCCTTAGATTCCGCGATCGCGATTCGTTCCCCGCGATAGAGCACCGCGCAGGCATTGCGCAATGCGCCCATCCCGTCGCGGCGGGGGAGGCCTACGCAGAAGAGGACGTCGTTTTCCGCCGTCGCCCGCATGATATCACAAAGCGCTTCCTCCGCCCTCTCCGCAAAGCCGCTTTGGAAAAACATATCGCCACACGTCGCGCCCGTGAGCGAAAGTTCGGGGAACACCAGCACCTTGATGCCCATCCCGTCCGCCCTTTGCACCGTTTCGACGATGCGGCGCGCGTTTCCCGAGATCGCACCGACGCGCAGCACGGGCGATGCGGCGGCGACGCGGAGCAGTTTTGTCTTCATGATCGAGTTCCTCCCAAATGCAAAAAGCACGGGGTTCCGCCCACGTGCCGTTTTATGATAAAAAATCCATATTACCGCGGAGTTTTGCCCGCGTTCTTCAAGAAGCGCAGCGGCGAGAAATGCGGCTTGCTCTTTTGCAGGATCGATTCCGCGCTCCTATAGGCGCTGTAATACTGCGTGTTTTCGGGGTGTTTCTTGGCGGCGATGGAGAAATACAGCAGCGATTTTTCGACCTCTCCCAGTCGAAAGAGCACCGCGCCGAACAGATAATTCCATTCCGCGCTCCTCGCCGTGATGCGCAAAAGCGCCTGCCGCGCCTGCGCCAGTTGATTTTCGCCCAAAAGGCGGCGGATATCTTCCAATTCTTTATCTATGCGCCCCCTGTGCCTGATGGGGCAGTGCTTCATCACTTCTTCATACGCGAGGTTGATTTGGATCATCTTCTCCTCCGCCCACAGCCTTTCGGGGCCTTCGGGGAAGCGGTCGGGATGCCAGCGCCGCGCGAGCGAACGATGCGCCGAGCGTATTTCTTCTTCCGTTGCATCCTTTGCGACGCCCAGAATCTGATATGCGTCCGCCATAGCGGTCTCTCCTCTCTGTATGATTGTATGAAATAATGTCATATTATAGCACGAAATAGGTTAAAACGCAACTCTTTGCACTGTAAAAAAATTATGGGGGAAATCGGGGTTTCCTGTGACGGTTCCCGCTGCGGCGTTGCGCGGCGGCACATCCTGTGGTATACTTTGTATGGGAGGGGATATACATGATTACGCAGATTCTGCTCACGCCCGAGGACGGGAAAAAGCTCCTTGCGCGGGAACTGATGCGGCGGGAGGATATACAAAAGGCGCTGTTTGAACGTACGGTAGTAATCATCGCGGGCACGACAAATGCCTATGTGGCGGAGGAAGCGCTCAGGATAATCGGCGATGCTGCGCCGTTCAACCGCGAAGCATTCGTGCGCGGCGTGACGCGCCCCGCCGATAGGGAGCGGCAGATTTTTCCGCCTGCCGAGGACATCGTCATCGAAAAGGGCAAGCGCAGGGAGGGACTTACGATTTTCGACATCGCGCCGTCCCTTTCGCGCGGCGATGTGATTCTCAAGGGCGCAAATGCGGTGCATCTTGCGACAAAGACGGCGGGCGTTCTCATCGGGAGCGATGTGGGCGGCACGCTTATGCCCTGTATCGCAGCCGCAGTCGGTCGGCGCGTGCGGCTCATCGTCCCCGTCGGCATCGAAAAGCGAGTGGAAAAGCCCATAGCGGAGCTCTGCCGCTTAGCGAACCGCGCCGATGCAGAAGGCCCGCGCATGTGCGAGATCCCGGGCGAAATCTATACCGAACTCGAAGCGCTTTCGCCCTTTGAACCGGAGATTTTCTCCTCCGGCGGCACAGAGGGGTACGAAGGCATTTGCCGCCTGCTCGTACAGTGCGGCGACGCGCGCGAGATTCGGGACTTCCTCAAGCGCTGAAGCCCGCGCCGTAAAGACTTTTCGCCACGGCGATTTTCCGTTGCGTAAATCGCGATTTTGTGGTACAATGCCGTTAGTTCCAAGGTTCGGAGGGTTTATGGCACACAAAATAGCGTCCGTCGAGCTGGAGAGCATCGCCGCGCAACTGGACATCCGCGCGGGCGACGAATTGCTCTCGATCAACGGCGAGAGGATTATCGATTTTATCGACTATCAGGCATTGACGGCGAATGCCGAGCTCTCGATTGTCGTACGCCGCGAGGGCGAGGGGGAGATCGAGTTCTCCTTCGAAAAGGAGGAGTACGAGCCGCTCGGGCTGGCGTTTGAAAGCGACATGCTCGGCGCCGTTCGCTGCTGCGCGAACCGTTGCATCTTCTGCTTTGTGGACCAGCTCCCCGAAAACGCGAGGGAATCCCTCAGGGTAAAGGACGACGACTGGCGGCTTTCGCTTTTGATGGGCAATTTCGTGACGCTCACCAACGTATCGGACGCGGAGTTTGATCGAATCGTCAAGCGCCGCGCCGCGCCGCTGTACATCTCCGTCCACGCGACGGATAAGACCATGCGCGAGTTTCTGCTCGGCACGGCGCACAACGTCGACATCATGCCGCGCCTCAAAAGGCTCAAAAAGGAAGGGCTGTCCTTCCATGCGCAGGCGGTCATCTGCCCCGAATTGAACGACGGGGACGTGCTGTGGCAGACCATATCCGACCTTGCTGCGCTGTACCCCGCGTGCCGCTCGCTCGCGATCGTGCCCGTGGGGCTCACATCCCACAGGGATGGGCTCGTACCGCTGCGCCCGTTTGCGCGCGAGGATGCCTGCGATGCGCTGGACATCATCAAAGATGCACAAAAGAAATACCTGAAGGAACTCGGTACCTCCTTCGTCTTCGGCGCGGACGAACTGTACGTACTTTCGGGAAGGAGTTTCCCCTCCGACGAACGGTATGAGGACTACCCGCAGATCGAAAACGGCGTCGGGCTCTGCAGGCAGTTGGAGGCGGAATACGCCTTCGCCCACAAGACGAGCGACCTTTCGCGCGCGAAAAAGCGCAAAATCGTCAGCGCCTGCGGCGTGAGCGCAAAGGCGTTTTTGGAGAGGCTGTATCGCGAATATCCCGTAAAGGGCATCGAAATCGAGGTGGTCGCGGTCGAAAATGCCTTTTTCGGCGACAGCGTCACCGTTTCGGGGCTCGTCACGGGGAATGACCTCGTGCGCGCGCTCCAAAACGTCCAAGCGGACGAAATTCTCATCACCGAGTGCATGCTGCGCGACGGGGAAGACGTGTTTTTGGACGGCATGGCGCTTGCGGAGGCGCAAAGGAGACTTCCGTGCCCCCTCACCGTCGTAGAACGCGGCGGCGAGGCGCTCTTAGCCGCCGTACTCGGCATCCCGATAGAGGATTTATAAAGAGATATTCATCGCGCAGGAAATCGCCCCAAACCAGTAGGAGGACAATATGGCAAAACCGCTCGTGGCCATCATAGGCCGCCCCAACGTGGGGAAATCCACCTTTTTCAATAAAATCGCCGGGCGGCGCATCGCAATTGTAGAAGATACGCCCGGCGTCACGCGCGACCGCGTGTATGCGGACTGCGAATGGCAAAACCACAAATTCACGCTGATCGATACCGGCGGCATCGATCCGAATTCCGAAGATCCGCTGCTGCGCCAAATGCGGCGGCAGGCGGAGATCGCGATCGAAACCTGCGACGTGATCCTGTTTTTCGTGGACGGCAGGCAGGGCATGACCGCGGACGACGAAAACGTCGCGGACCTTTTGCGCAAGTCGGGAAAGCCGATCCTGCTCGTCGTCAACAAGATCGACAACGTCAACATGCTGCACGAGATATACGATTTTTACCAGCTCGGCATGGGCGACCCCATCGGCATATCCTCCGTGAACATGATGAATTTCGGAGACCTTTTGGAGGCCGTATGCGATCTGCTTCCCGAAGGGGCGGACGAGGAGGAGCATGAGGAGACCCATATCGCGGTCGTCGGAAAGCCCAACGTCGGCAAATCCTCCATCGTGAACCGCATCTTAGGGCAGGAGCGCGTGATGGTCTCCGACATCGCCGGG
>CAYFRC010000101.1:0-7336 GCA_964345325.1 uncultured Oscillospiraceae bacterium | reverse complement strand
TAAATGCCGATCAACTGCTCCTTGGAAAAATTGCCGAGCTCGTCCTTGACCGTCTTTTGGTAGGCATTGACCGGGATGTCCTCAAAGTGAACGGCTCCGGGTGCGCGCACGACCGACGGATCGATGTATTGCGATTTAGGCATGATCTGTCACTCCTATAAATAGTATTTTACTTGAAGGTTTGCCTTATTTGTCCTCGAACTCCCAAAGCACTTCGCGGATGATCTCCGAAACCGTGGGATGCGGGAAGATGATCTCCCTCGCGTCCTGCACGCGGAGCTCATTTTCGATCATCTGCGCAGCGCCCCAGATGATTTCGGAGGAATATGCGCCGATCATGTGCACGCCGATGACGTTGCGGTGCACCTTGTGTACGAGCACCTTGCACAGGCCGTCGCCGCCCTCGTTTTCCGCGATGAAGCGGCCCGCAAAGCGCATGGAGAGCTTTTTGACATCGTAGGGGATGCCCTTTTCCTGCGCCTCTTCCTCGGTGAGTCCGACGGACGCGACCTCGGGCTTGGTGTAAATCACGGATGGGTTCGCGTGGTAGCGCATTCCATCGCGCTTTCCCAAAATCGTGTTGATGACGACCTCGCTCTCGCGGTACGCGGTGTGCGCGAGCATAGCGGTTCCGTTCACGTCACCCGCCGCGAACACGCCCTCGACGTTCGTCCTGCCCTGTTTATCCACCATAATGCCCGCGCGATACGTCTCCACGCCGATGTTTTCAAGGCCGATGCCCTTGATGTTGGCGCGCCTTCCGATGGAGAGCAGCACCTTGTCCGCGGGAACCTCTATCGTCTTTCCGTCCGCCTCGCACAGGACGCTGTTTTGGGTGAGCCCCGTGACCTTGGTTGAGAGCAGGAACGTGACGCTCTTTTTCTTATACTCCTTAAGCAGGAAATCGCGGATTTCGCCGTCCGTGGGGCCTGCGATGTGGTCGAGCATCTCGATCACGGTGACATTGCTGCCCGCCGTGTTGTAATACGCCGCCATTTCCAGCCCGATGACGCCGCCGCCGATGATGACAAACTCCTTCGGCACCTCGGGAAGCTCCAACACCTCGCGGTTGGTGACGGCAAAGCCCGCATCGAGCGCCTCCTTGAGGCCGGGGATCGGCGGAACGGCGGGAGAGGAACCCGTTGCGATCAGAAGCTTTGCGCCCTGATACTCCTGCCCCGCAGCGACAACCGCAAAGCCGCCCTCGCAGCGCCCCTTGATGATCGCCTCTTCTTTGACGACCGTCACGCGGGAGGCCTTCATCTTCGCGCCGACGCCCGCGACGAGCAGCCGTACCACCTTGCCCCGCCTTGCGACGACGGCTTTGTGGTCGAGCTTTGCGCCCTCGACGGAGACGCCGTACTGCGCGCCGTGCAGCGCGGTTTCGTAGACCTTTGCGGAATGGAGCAGCGCCTTGGAGGGGATGCACCCCTCGTTCAGGCAGACGCCGCCCAACGATTTCTTTTCAAACAGCAGCGTGTTCAGCTCGGCGTTTCCGGCGCGCTCTGCCGCGAGATATCCGGCGGGGCCGCCGCCGATGACGATGAGATCAAACATATGCGCCCTCCCTGTCAGCCCTTCGCGAGAAGCAGCGTGAAGTGTTCAAGGTTGTTTTTCAGATCCATCAGGAATTTGGAGGCGGGGCTGCCGTCCAGCGCCCTGTGGTCGTAGGTGAGCGACAGCGTCATCTTGGGATAGGGCACGCACGTGCCGCCCACGTCCTTGACGCCCGTCGTGATGGTGCAAACGCCCAGAATGCCCGTCTGCGGCGGGTTGATGACGGGGGTGAAGGACTCAATGCCCAGTGCGCCGAGGTTCGACACGGTGAAGGAGCCGTCCTTGAGCTTATCCGGGTCGATCTTGCCGGACTGCGCCTCCTTGGCGAGCGCCTTTGCCGCATCGGAAAGCTCTTTCAAGGACATCTTGTCCGCGTGGAAGATGGTGGGCACCATGAGCCCGCGCTCGGTATCGACCGCCATGCCGAGGTTGACGCAGCGGTAGTATTTCATGGTCTTGCCATCGATGAGGTTCGCGTTGAGCGCCCTGTGTTCTTCCATTTGCAACGTCTTTACGACGGCGTACATCACGATGTCGTTGAGCGTGACTTTGTTCATGCCCATCGGTTCGCCCTTTTCCTTGAAGAGCTTGCGCAGCGTCTGAATCTCCGTGCAGTCGAAGGACAGATTGTGCGTGAGCTGCGCCATCTGCGCGAGCGAATTGGTCATGGCCTTGGCGATGACCTTGCGGATGTTGGAGAGCGGCTCCTCGTAGGTGTCGGACTCCGCAGGCGCCGCCTGCGCTGCGGGCGCTGCCTGCACCGCTTCAGCGGGCTTTTGTTCGAGGTCGGCGAGCACGACGCGGCCGCCCATGCCGCTGCCCTCGATGCCGCCCTGATACGCCGCGCGCGCGGCGGGGGAAACGACATAGCCCTTATCGAGCAGAAGCTGCACGTCCCGCGCGATCACGCGCCCTTCGGGGCCCGTAGGGACGACCTTGGAAAGGTCCGCGCCGCGCTTTTCTGCGAGCGCCCTTGCGCGAGGAGAAATCTTCAGTTCGCCGAAAACCTGCACGGGTTCGGCGATCTCTTCCGCAACCTCGGGCGCGATTTCCGCGCTCGGGGCTTCCTGCGCCTTCGGCGCTTCCGCTTTGGGCGCATCGGAACCTGCGGGATCGAACTCCGCAAAGGATTCGCCGGGGTTTCCGATCACGCACATATTGGTGAGGCAGGGAACGTCGTCGCCCTCGCTAAAAAAGACGGCGAGCAGCGTCCCCTCGACCTTCGCGTCCTCGTCGAAGGCGGCCTTGTCTGTCTCGTAGGAGAACAGGATGTCGCCGACGGCGACCTTGTCGCCCACTTTTTTATTCCATTTTGTGACGATGCAGCTCTCGACGGACTGCCCCTGCCGAGGCATGATTACGGGAAAAGCCATATACATCCTCCTATCGCGCTATACAATATCCTATATTAACAGTATAACATTGAATTGGTATATGTCAATCGTGTAATTGTTGAATCCCATGCGTTTTTTATAGAACAAACAGGACATATGTACGATCGACCGCCGCACCGAGGGATTCTGCGGCGCGGCGCGAGGCTTCGTTGGTCTTGTCGATGACGGAGATATCGCACGTCTCGATGCCCCGCTTCATCAGGTATTCGCACGCGGTCTTCGCCATAGAGAGCAGTATGCGGGAATTGCGGCTGCGTTCCCGAATCCACCCCGTCGCGACCCGCGCGCGCCCGCCCCGAAGGAGCAGCAGCAAAAAGCCGTCCTCCCCGCAAAAAACGGCCTTGGTGCGTATAAGCGGCGGAATTTCGCCGAGCGCGCGGAAGACGCCCTCCCGATCTTCGCCGAGGATGTCCGCGATGCGCTCCGCGCCCGCGCGGTCTATGGAGCGGACGGCGCAGGGCAGGGCGCGAAAGCGCGCGATCTTCTCATATACCGCGCGCACGGAGAGCGTGTACCCGGTAAAGACGGTGTGCTCCTTTGCGCCGCAGGCGTAGTACATTTCGGCGGTTTCCGGTGCATTGTGTGGAAGCAGGATGCCGCGCGGCGCATCGAAGCCGTCCGTCAGCACGCCGTCGCCGAAGGACAGAAAGCCGCGCCGCATGGGGCCGACGGCGCCCTTGAGCGCGGAAAACAGGCGCTTCGCCGCATCCAAATCGCCTTTTTTGACGCGCACGTCCGAGAAAAAGCCGTTTTCAAGGCGCGCGCTCGCGTTTTTGCATTTGACGAGCATTGCACTCCCCTCTCTCCCGCGGTTCGGCATAAAATCAGCTTTCCGATATTATCGCGCGGAAAGTTCCGTCAGTTTTTGTTTCACCGCGCGGAAATCGGCGCGCGCATCGGGAAGCTGTGTCTCGTCCCGCAAGAGGGCGGATGGGTGATACGTCGGCATCATCCAAATCCCCTTGCGCTCGAACCACTTTCCGTGGTCGCGGCGGATGCGAATCTCGCCGCCGATGGTGTATTTCGCGGCGGTCGCGCCCAGAAGCAGCAGCACCCTCGGGCGAATCAGCCGAAACTGTTCGCGCAGGTACGGCAGGCACGATTCCGCCTCCTCGGGAAGCGGCGTGCGGTTGCGCGGCGGGCGGCATTTGACGATGTTGGCGATGTATACGTCCTCGCGCGATATGCCCACTTCCGAAAGCAGCTCCGTCAAACGCCGCCCCGATGCGCCGACAAAGGGGCGCCCCTGCGCGTCTTCGTCCGCCCCCGGCCCCTCGCCGATCAGCATCAAATCGGCATCGGGGTTCCCTTCGCCGGGCACGGCAAACCGCCTGCCCTCGCACAGCGCGCAGGCACTGCAGGTGTGAATCTGCCCGAAAAGCTCCATCCAGCCCAATCCGTTTCCCCTCCCGTATATTTCTCCGCCGCGCCCGTCAAAGCGCATCCTCTGCGGCGAAGATCGCCGCCTTCTTGCCGTTGATGAGTACATCCGTCCTTCGCAGCAGGCGGAACCCGTGTGCCGCAAGCGCGGTTTCAAAGCCCTGTTTGTCCGCAGTCAGTACCGCGATTCGCGCGCCTTTTTTGAGCACGCGGCGAAACTCGGGGAGCATCCCGTCGTACAATTCGGAAAGCGGTACGTCCGCCTCCCGAAACAGCCCCCACGGCGGGTCGGTCGCGATCGCGTCGATCGAGCCGTCGGGGATGTGCGAAAGGTGTCGCGCGTCCGCACGTACAATGGCGCATTTGCCCGAAAAGCGATTTTGCATCGCGGAAACCGCGACCCCATCCGCGTCCGAAAGGAAGACCTTGCCCGCGGTTTTGAGCGCGGCAGCGCCGACCGCGCCGCTCCCCGCAAACGGGTCGAGGAACGTTGCGCCCTTCGTCAGGCCGGATTCAAAGGCGAGGCAGGCGGCGACCATCGGGCTCAGTTCTCCCTTGGGCACGGCGGCGCGCTTCGTCAGCCGCAAAAGCAGCATGGCAAAGCCCTCCGTGCGGCGCAGTACGAGAAGCTCCGTATCGGGCGATACGCGGTCGACCGTTGCCGCGCGGATGCCCTTTTCCATCGCGCTCCGCTCGGCCTTGGGCGGCGCGGCGAGCGCGTTCCCGTCGGAAAACATCACACGAAAGGTGCGAAAGCGCAGCCGCCGCATGAGCATGTCCGCCTCGCGCAGGGCGGAAATATCCCTTGCCGCGAGGCGCGCCGCCCTTTCCATAGAATCGCACTTCGGATATTCCGCGAGGAGGCGATAGCTGTTCTGAAACGCCTCGCAGGCAGGCCTTTCGACGCTTGCGGTATATATGAGCGCCCCGGGCAGCACCTTCAGCACGCGCGCGGAGCGCAGCATCCTCTGCGCGATCATCTCGCAGCCGCTTGGGCAGGTGGAATAAAACGTATGCATAATCGAATCATCTCCGCAACCAGTATACCCAAAACGGCGGCATTTCGCAACTGGAAACTGCCGCGGGGCGCGCTTTTTACAAAGTGCATTTGACGCAAAGTGTATTGACGGAAGCGTTCAGACGGAGTATACTTGTATTTGTAGAGATATAGAAGGAGGCGCATTCGGCATGGGCAAATACATCTTTCGCCTTTCCGCGTTCGCGGACGAGGCAGCGACATCCTTTGAGGAACAGCTTGCAGCACTTCGGGAGAATTCGATCGGGCTGATCGAAATTCGCGGCGTGAACGGCAAAAACGTCATGGAGCTTACGGACGATGAGGCGAAGGAAGCAAAGGCTATGCTGGACAAATACGGCATCGGCCTTTCCGCGCTCGGCTCCCCCATCGGCAAGATCGGCATCGACGACGATTTCGACCCGCACATGGAAAAGCTCGAAAGGGCGTTCCGACTGTGCCGCATCTTCGGCACCGACAAAATCCGCATGTTCAGCTTTTTCATGCCGAAGGATTCGCCGTATGAGACCAAGCGCGAGGAAGTTTTTGTCCGCATCGAGAAAATGCTCCTTGCCGCCGAGAAAAACGGCATCTTTCTGCTGCACGAAAACGAAAAGGGCATCTACGGCGATACGGATGAAAGGTGCCTCGACCTCATGCAGGCGTTTTATCCGCGCATGCAGTGCGTGTTCGACCCCGCAAACTTCGTGCAGTGCGGCGTAAAGCCAGCTGAGGCGTTCCCGGCGCTCGCAAAATACACGGAGTACATCCACGTGAAGGACGCGCTGCTCTCCGACGGCGCGGTCGTGCCCGCGGGCAAGGGCGACGGCGGCGTTGAGAGCGTGCTCGGGCAATTCCTGGCGTTCAAGGACGATGCGGTTTTGACTGTCGAACCCCATCTCGCGGTGTTCGACGGGCTGCAAAACCTCCAGCACGAGGAAATTAAGAGGCACTATTCCTATCCCGACAAGAAGACCGCTTTCAAAGCGGCATGCGATGCGCTCAAGGAGATTCTGACAAACCTCGGCTTTGCGGAAGAGAAGCCAGGCATCTGGGCAAAATAAGGCATATAGAAGGAGGAGGGCATATGGATATGGTACGGATCGGCATCATCGGCATCGGCAACATGGGTACGGGGCACGCAAAGAGCATTTTGGGCGGCGAGGTCGAGGGAATGGCGCTCACCGCAGTCGCGGATATCAACCCCGCGCGGCTCGAATGGGCGAAGGAGAACCTGCCCAATGTCGCGCGCTTTGACGACGCGGAAAAAATGATGGACAGCGGACTGATCGACGCGGTGCTCGTCGCGACGCCGCACTATTTCCACCCCGGCTACGTGAAAACGGCGCTCTCCAAGGGGCTGCACGCGCTCAGCGAAAAGCCCGCGGGCGTATACACCAAGGCAGTTCACGAACTGAACGAATATGCGAAAACCTGCGACAAGACCTACGCGATCATGTTCAACCAGCGGACGAACTGCATCTACCGCAAAATGCGCGAGATCGTGCAGTCCGGCGAGATGGGCAGGATTCGCCGCACGAACTGGCTCATCACCAGCTGGTACCGCCCGCAGTCGTATTACGATTCCGGCGCGTGGCGCGCCACGTGGGCGGGCGAGGGCGGCGGCGTGCTGATGAATCAGTGCCCGCATAACCTCGACCTGTGGCAGTGGATTTGCGGCATGCCCGTATCCGTTCGCGCCTTCATGGAAAACGGCAAATGGCACAATATCGAGGTGGAGGATGACGTGACCGCCTATGTCGAATACGAAAACGGCGCGACGGGCGTCTTCATCACCTCCACCGGCGATACGCCCGGGACGAACCGCTTTGAAATCGTCATGGACGGCGGAAAATTGGTCGCCGAAAACGACAAGCTCACGCTGTATAAGCTCGAGATGCCCGAGCCGGAGTTCTCCCGCACGTGGACAAAGGGCTTCGGCGAGGCGAAATACGAGGTGATCGACGTCCAGACGGACGACCAGAACCCC
>CAYFRC010000100.1:0-7398 GCA_964345325.1 uncultured Oscillospiraceae bacterium | reverse complement strand
GATAAACTTCTGAAAGGCGATGACGATGCCGTACATGGAAAGATACTTAAAGACAAGGATATACGCAACAGGCAAAATCAACAGCAAAAGCCAGCTCTTTTCATCCGAACTCAGTGGCTTGCGGCGCTTTCCCATTTTCCCAGACACCAAACAAATCCCCCACTTTCTTCTGGACGTGATTCTATTATACACGAAAGATAACGATTCGTAAAGTATCATTTTTGACCGTTTCCGACTATAGAATGCGCCTCCGATACCCTTTGCGCAAACGATGCGCTATCGAAACTTCTCCAGCCGCAGCAGCCCCTCGTCATCGGGCGCAGTAATCCCCTGCTTATACACATATCCCATATTTATGTAAAAGGGCGTCGCTGTGATCGAGGCGGGAATTTCTATCCGCTTCGCCCGCAAAAAGTATTCGTCCGTTTCCAGCGTTTGCATGATGCGCGTCCCCACGCCCTTCCCCTGATATTCCGGCAGGACGAAGAACGTAAACAGGCTGCTCTCATCCTCCCTGTCCCAATACGGGCCGATGGACCCGCAGCCGACGATTTTCTCCGCGTCGCACGCGACGTAAAAATGCGTCCACGCGGCGCGCTGCAAAATATCCGCAGGCTGCAGGATGTTTGCATAGTTCTCTATGTATTCGCTCGAATAGTCTTTGCTGTTCGACGTTCTGAGCGTGTGGATAATCAGCGCGGATACCTCTTCCGCATCCGATTCTTGAAACCTTCGTATCTCCATTCGAATATTCTCCTTCATAAGTTCTGTTTCCAGTATACACCTTTTGCCGTGTTGCGGCAATCCGAAGGACGGTTACTATTCGAAACGCAAAGCCCGCCGACGGAGAGGCATCCTTCCATTGGCGGGCTGTTTTGTATCCGAAAACTATGCGTTATTCCCTTTCAGGGAGCTTCTCCACCATATCGACCATTTCTTCGAGCCAGTCGCCCTCGAATAGCTCGATGAGCCCCTTGTCGCAGCCGAGCGTCAAGCCGCTGTCGATCGGGAGTTTTGCGACGTTTTGAATGGAGTGGCGCTTCGCAGTCTCCTCCACGCGACCCTCGCCGAACGGATAGAGCCTTTTGCCACAGTCGGGGCACTCCATATAGGACATGTTTTCGACCAGACCGAGCACGGGGATGTCCATGAGGCGCGCCATGCCGATGGCCTTGTCCACGATCACGGAGACCAATTCCTGCGGCGTGGTGACGACGATGATGCCGTCCACCGGCAGCGACTGGAACACCGTCAGCGGCACGTCGCCCGTTCCGGGAGGCATGTCGATAAACATGATGTCGATATCGCCCCACATGACGTCCGTCCAGAACTGCTTGACCGCGCCGCCGATTACGGGGCCGCGCCACACGACGGGGTCCGTTTCGTTTTCCAGCAGCAAAGTCAGGCTCATGACCTCGATGCCCGTCTTGGTTCGGACGGGGAAGATGCCGTCATCGGTACCCGTCGCCTTTTCCTTCAGCCCGAATGCCTTCGGGATGGAGGGGCCCGTGATGTCCGCGTCCAAGATCGCGGTTTTGAGATTGCGCCGACGCGCGATGACGGAGAGCATGGACGCAACGGTGGATTTCCCGACGCCGCCCTTGCCGCTCACCACGGCGACGACCTTTTTCACATGGCTGAACTTGTTTTCCTCCGCGCGAAAGTCCTGCGGCTGCTGCCTGCTCGCGCAGGCTTCGCTGCATGTGGAGCAGTCGTGGGTACAGTTTTCACTCATTCAAACAACCTCCGATTTCTTGATGCTATGTTTTATTATAATTCCCTTTTTGCGCCTGTCAAGCGCGGTATCGTGTGCTAACTGTTTTCTTTTTTGGTACGAACGGATATTTCACAGCACCTGCACGGGGATATTCCGCGCCTCAAACGGCGCGAGCAGCGCTTGGACAGGGCGCTCTGTATCGAAGGTCGGCGCGTACTCCCTGCCGAGCATGGCGTATTTCGCGCCCGCCGTCCTGTGGTAGGGCAATAGCTCGACCCCGACAAGCGCCTTCGCGCCCTCAATCCTGCCCGCAACGCCCTCCAGATGCTCCAAATTGTCGTTGACGGAGGGAATAAGCGGCACGCGCACGATAAACGGCGTATCGCCGTCGCGCAAAAAGCGCAAATGCCTCAAAATCTCCGCGTTGCCGCGCCCCGTGTACTTTCGGTGCAGCGCATCGTCCACCTGCTTTACGTCCATGTGGATAAGTGAACAGGTGCGCATCGCGTCGAGGAAAATCTCGTCCGTCGTATATCCGCACGTTTCGAGCGCCGTGTGGAGGCCTTCGAGGCGCGCGATCACTTCCTTGACAAAGCCCCACTGCATCAGCGGCTCGCCGCCCGAAAACGTTATGCCGCCGCCGCTTTCGCGCAAGAGGCGCTCCCCGCGCAACAGCTTTTTCGCGAGCGCATCTGCCGTCCAGTCGGTCCCCACGATCTTGCGCAGCCCCAATCTGCATACGGAGACGCACCTGCCGCAGGCATCGCACACGTCCTTCTCGCAAACCGCCTTGCAGGCGCCGCAGTGCGTGCAGGAGGCGCGGCTCACCATGAGCTGTTTTTTCATCTCCAGTCCCTCGGGGTTGTGGCACCATTCGCAGCGCAGCGGGCAGCCCTTCATGAAGACGGTCGTTCGGATGCCGGGCCCGTCGAACACGGCGAATTCCTTGATGTCGAACACCACGCCCGTCATGCGGTCAGCTCCACCCGCTGGATGATGTGATCCTGATAGCACTTATCCAGTTCCACAAAATAGCCGCTCCAACCCCATACGCGCACGATGAGGTTGCGGTAGTTCTCGGGGTGTTTCTGCGCATCCAACAGCGTTTCGCGGTTCACCGTGTTGAGCTGGAGCTGGTGGCCGCCGTCCAACATGAACGAGCGCACGAGCATCGCGACCTTTTCGATCGCCTCGTCGCTGCGGAACACGCTGTCGTGGAACTCGATCGTGAGCGGGCCGCCGTTTATCACGTTCGACAGGTCGGGCTTTGCGAAGCTGCGCAGGATGCTCGCGGGGCCGTCCACCTTCACGTTCAGCGCGGGCGCGTAGTTCGCGGGGAGCGGCTCCTCGGCGCGCCTGCCGTCGGGCGTCGCGCCGATGTCCGATGCGTGCCAAATGTAATACATCGCGGAACCCGTTCCGGCGCGGAAGATGCCGCCGCGCTCGTTTTTGATGCCCTTGACTGCGTCCGAAAACGCGTCCAGGAGGAACGGGGCATACTTGTCCGCGCGGTCGTCGTCGTTGCCCATCTTGGGGCATTCGAATTTCAGGTGGTGCTGCAGCTCCTGCGCGCCTTCAAAATCCGTCTCGAGCGCGGCGAGGAGCTTTTTCGGCTCCATTCCCTCCCCAAAGACGCACTGCTCGATCGCGGCGAGGGAATCCGCCGCCGTCGCGAGCCCCGTGCCGTGCAGCCCGTAGTTGTTGTATTTGTTACCGAGGGAGATGTCCCTTTCGTTTTCGAGGCAGCCGTCAAAGAAGAGGGACATATAGGGCGAAGGGATGATGTAGAGATTGTCCAGCGTCTTTGCGATGGCGCGAACCTCGGAGAAGATGCGCCTCTTTACGCCCGCAAGCACATCGTCCATACAGCGCGCCGTTTCGAGCGTATGGACCGCGGATTCTTTGACCATCGCCGCGAGCGGCACCGCGCCGATGTTCGGAATATCCATCGCGACGCCGGGGATGATAAACTCCCAGCAGGCGGCGACGACGTAATCGCGGGCATCTTCCTCGGCATAGCCCAGCTTCATCAGCCCGGGGATGACCACGTCGTCGTTTTCGTACTGCGGAAAGCCCAGTCCGAGCTTTGTAAGGCGCGTGCCTTGGATGTATACGCCAAGCGGCGTCTTGCCATTCACGCGCAGGTTGATCTTAGGGTCGATCACGCGCAGCTCGCCGGATGCGATCAGGCACAGTTCGGACAGCGTCGAATAGCCGTCTTCGCCGCCCTTGGTCATGCCGCCGAGCACCATGCTCTGCCCGTTGTCGCCCTGCTGCATCCCGGGGTACAGGTCGCTGTCGCGGTTGCAGGAAAGGAAAAACTCCTCGATCCATTCGAGCGCTTCTTCATCCGTCATTCCGCGCGCCTTGTCCCCTTCGTAATACGGGCGCATATACTGATCGAACCTGCCGAGCGTGTTGTGGTAGTTGCCCTCGCACCACATGGCGTAGTGGAGCACGCGCAGGCTCTGAAGCGCCTCGGGAAAGGTTTCGGCGCCGAAGCGGGGCACCTTGTCGAGCCGAAGGGCTATGTCTTCCCTGCCCGATTCGCGGGCATGGGCGGCGTAGCGCGCGGCGAAATCCAGCACCGCGCAAATCCCTGTGCGCATCGCCTCCGCATACTCGGAGGTGCACCCCTCGAGCTTTTCCAGCTGCGCCTGAAGCCCTTCTTTCAGGATTTTTTCGTAATCGGGGGAGATGTTGCACACATTGCCGTTTTCGTGGATCTTGTGGCGGGATGTGATCTCGTCCCATTCAGAATCCGAAAAGATTCGCGGCGCGTTCCTGCGCGTCCTGAGAAGGGCGATGCTCTCCCCGTCGAGCAGCACGGGTGTTTCCGCCTCGAGGGATGCTTTCAGGCGCAGCGCCGTGCGCAGAGCCCCCGAAAGCGCGGGGTCGCGGTATGAATGGCAGTCTATCTCGCCTTCGCACCTGAAGGCGTGGTGCTTCTTTTCAAGGATGAAGCGTTTGAGGCGCGATATCCTCTCCGTCATTTGATATGCCCTCCCTTTCCAGCAGCAAAAGCCGCTCTTTGATGTGGATGCCGAGCGCATAACCCGTGAGCTTTCCGCCCGCGCCGATTACGCGGTGGCAGGGGATGATGATCGGAATGGGGTTTTTGTGGCACGCCGAGCCGACCGCCCGCGCGCCGTAGCCCAAAAGCCCCTTATACGTCGCGGTCGCGCCATAGGGGATATCGCAAAGCGCGCGAAACACGCGCCTTTCAAATTCCGTGCCGCGCGGCGCGATGGGAAGATCGAACGCGCGCAGCCGCCCCGCGAAGTACGCCTTCAGCTGCGACGCGGCTTCCGAAAGGAGCGGCGTTTCTTCGGAGGAAGCGCAGCGCGCAAGCGACAGCTTCGTCAGAAACCCGCCCTCCTCTGCGAGGCACAGATACCCTATGGGGCTTTCTACGACCATTGTACGCAAAGTATCGCCTCCCGTCAAGCAAAAAGCGCACGGGGGCTGGCGCAGCGCGAAGATACGCCGTAAAATCCGCCGGCATTTCCGAAAGCGCGATGCCGCCGCGCGCCACATCGGGCACCTGATGCGCGTCCGAGCCCGAAAGCATGGGCAAACGGTGCCGCATCGCGTAGGCAAGGGCATCCTCGTTGTGGCTGTCGTGGCGGGGGTTGCCGTTATAGACCTCGATGCCGTCGAGCCAAAGGGGATTTTGCGCAGTAAGCCCCACGCGGAACGGATGCGCCTGATACAAAAGACCGCCCATTCCGTTTACGACTTCGTGCAGCGCGCGGATGCTCTGGCAATCATCCAACTGCTCCATAAGGAAGGGAATTTGCCCCTCCGAAAGCCCGTACGCCAGAAAATCTTCGTCGCCCAAAAAGGAAAGCCGAAGTTCCGCGCCCAACAGCACCCGAACGCCCCGCTTCTCCCCTTCCTCCCGCGCCGCGCGATAGCCCGAAAGGTATTCATCCGCGCGTTCGTGCAGGGAAAGGTGCGCGTTCCAATGCTCGGAGAGGTGATCCGTAACGACGAGTGCCGCATAGCCCGCGTCCGCAAACCGCGCGACGAGTTCCTTTGCAGGCATGCGCCCGCAGGGGCTGACCTCGCTCGTATGGGCATGTGTTTCGATGCGAATCATTTCAGCGTGATGATGACCCTGCGGTACGGCTCCTCGCCTTCCGAATGGGTGGAGACGTTCTTATCGTTTTGCAGCGCGTTGTGGAGGATGCGGCGCTCATACGGATTCATCGGCTCGAGCGCGACGCGCCTTCCCGTCTTTTTCGCCTTTGCCGCCATGCGGAAGGCGAGCTTCGTGAGAGCTTCTTCGCGCCTTGCGCGGTAGTGCTCGGTGTCGAGCGAAACGCGCGTATAGTCATCTTTGTCCTTGTTCACGTAGAGGTTGGTGAGGTATTGCAGCGCGTCGAGCGTTTCGCCGCGCCTGCCGATCAAAATGCCGAGCGTATCGCCGGACATCTGTACGCGGATCGCGCCCTCTTCTTCCTTGATGCGAATCTCGACGGAAACACCCATCTTCTGCGTGGTGGATTCGAGGAATTCATAGCACTTTTTGCCGAGCTCGGACAGCGCGTCCTTTTCCACAAACGGAAACTCCTCAAACGTGGAGGGGACGAATGTCTGCTCCCCATCGGGCTGCCGTTCTTTCTCGCGCCTGGGTCTTGGCGCCCTCTTGGGCTTTGACGGTCTCTCCGCGCGTGCGCGCGATTCTTGTTCGGCGGGCGCTTCTTCCCTTGCGGGCGCGGGCTTCTTTTCCGGCTGCGGCTTTTTCTCGGGCTGTTGTTTCGCCTCGGGCTGCGGCTTTCTCTCGGACTGTTGTTTCGCCTCGGGCTGCGGCTTTTTTTCGGGGCGCTGCTTCTTTTCCTTTTCCGGCTCCGCCTCCAAAGATTGGCGCAGCATATCGAAATTGATTTCCTCGTGCGCGCTGTCTTCCTTTTTCGTGATGCGCACGCGCGCAAGCCGTCCGAAAAGCCCGAACAGACCCGGGCTCCCCGCATCCAGCACCTCCGTCGTGACGGAGGATATGTCGCAATCGAGCTCCTTTAGACCCGCTCGGATGGCTTCCTCGGGGGTCTTTCCGCTCTTTTCTATCGAAATCAAGGTTTGATTACCTCCTGGTTGTCGGTTGTGGCAGGAGCCCCTGCATCCTTCCTGTCAAAATACCAGTTGACCGCGAGCTGCGAGATGATCTGAATGACGTTCGCGGCGACCCAGTAGATCGCAAACGCCGTGGTCGAGGTGCAGCAGAACCAGACGGAGATGATCGGGAAGATGTTGTTCATCATCTTGCCGGACTGCTGGGACGCCGCGTCCTGCGGCTGGTTGGCGCTGAGCAGCTTCGAGGACAGAATCTGACTCGAGCCGGCGAGCACCGGCAGGATGAGATATCCGTTGTACAGTTCCGGAATTCTAAGCGTGGTAAAAATCATGGGCGCGGAAAAGACGACCTTGGTCGCACCGAAATACTCCGCGAAGGGCAGGTACGCCTCGCTCGCGAGGAAGGCGCGCGCGGCTTCCAGCTTTTCGGGAGAGAGCATCTCGATGCCCGCAACGGCATTGATCGCGGTGAGCTTGTCGCCCACGGCGGGGATTACGGTGGACCAGAAGGTGTCCGGCTGGAACACGTTTTTGACCCACAGCCAGCTATGCATGACGATGCCGTTGTCCCGCAAGAGCTGATCGGTGATGGCCATGCCCTCAAA
>CAYFRC010000099.1:0-7441 GCA_964345325.1 uncultured Oscillospiraceae bacterium | reverse complement strand
TCGATTCTTCAATTCCTAATCAATCAGGCTTTCGAATTCATCCAGCCATGTACCATCCTCATCATCTTCTCTAACAGCTCGTTTTGGCTTATCTGTGCGAACCGCAATATGTTGCGCTTCGTGCCAACCATCAACGTCCATATACCAACAGGCGGATAACTCTTTTATACCTTCACTTGTGATGTTTGTGGAAATCTTTGCCAACTTCTCACCCATGATGAAGTAGAACAACTTGTATCCTGTCTTTTTAAGATACTCGCAAAGGTATTTCTTCTTGATTGCAATACCGCCTTTTTCCAATCCTAATTGACGGAATGAGGCTGCAACAATTTCATCATCCGCAATCGTACGAATAACACCACGTTCTGCCGCGTAAAGTCCCAAAACATTCATCATATCAGCACAAGGCAGATAGGCATTACTCAGATAATCTTCTGTATCCAACCCTTTTTTATCCTCCTGTAACTGTATAATGGCTGCAAGCATCGTATTCACAGGGCACTCAGACTCTTCCCATTCTCCATCCTCAAACACAAACTTATAACTGTCCGACCAAGGATATTCATTCCAAAGGAATTGGTAAATATCTGGTGACTCTCGAAGCCACCTTCCATAGAAATTTTTTTCCTCTGCCCAGCCAATCACTTTCTCTGCATCTTCAAGTTTTACAAAGTGTGAATTAAAGAACAAGAAGCCTTCAATTTCTATACTATTTTGTTTGACATTTTCTGACTCATAGCCATAGAGCCGCACCCACTCCATTCCAACTTCATCCTTATACTCAAAACGCACAACAGGCACCTTCTCATTATCCCTCACCCATTCACGTCCGTTTTCATTATCTATCCCGAAAGGATTTTCATATAGAAGTGTCCCCACAGGTTTTACTTCATCTTCTAATGTTGGGTCAAAATAGCTCGTTTCCGAGATGCACCATGGGTATCTGTTTACCAACTTTTTATAGGGTTTGCTCCAACTCCAACGGTCTTTCATTTGACAATGGTCTGTAAGTCTGCCCAAAATATTATAATACGCCAACCACTGGTACTTCTTGCCTAAACGCTCTTTCTTATTATCATAGCGGTTCTGTGAATAGCGATTATTATCATAATCACCAAGCACGTCGTTCCACCCCATTTCAATTATTCTCTGAGCTACCATTTCCTGAATTTCAGAGAGCAAAACCTCTTCATCCCTATTAGGATATAGAAAACTATGGTTAGTTATGCTGCTGTTGGTTCCAATGATATATCTTGCAAAGTCCTCGAATCCAAACACGGATTCATAAAGAATTTTTGAGCCCTGCGTCTTTCCGAAGAACTCCTTGTTACCAAATGCTTTCACTTCTGCTTTCAAATACTCAAATGGCGAAGGTGTATTGTTTGGCGGGGTGCATTCTTCAAAATGTTTGGAAGCAGGTGTCAGATAATGATCTCGTTCCATTATTTTCAAAGTCCACTTTCTGACCTGTATATCCTCAGGACCTTCTATATGTTCTTTGTAGAAGACCTGTCTAACCATGCCTGCAACTTCTGCGACCATATCAGCATTCCGTGATTTCACCACCACACCATATATAGCACATAGCACACCTTCTGCTACGTATGGATCGTCACAAGCAGCCATAGCATTCAATATGAAAACACAGAACTTTGGTTCTTCTCGCAAAATCAAATATAACTTTCTGATTATTCTCGCTCTGGCCTCTGGATAAGATGTACACAATAGCCACGACAACAGGACTAATGCTCTTTCGCGGTCTTCTTTCTCTGAAACATTATAATTCCATCTACGAAAATCATAACCATAAATATCACAAAATTCGTTGATTGCTTCAGACCACACTGCATCTCTTTCAGGCATAGACATCCCAAGCAACATTTTATGTAAAGTTCGAATTTCATCACTTCCGTAGTCATTGAATTTAACAACAAGAACACGCACCAAAGCTGGTGTCATACTCTTCAACAACAGAGCAATTATGTCTTTATTATATTTAGTGTTATATGGCAGAGCCTCAATCAAATATTCCCGTAATGGTCCATCAGTAAACGACTTATTGTTCAAAAGGTTTTCTTTCCCATTGTATGTATCTATATATGCACCTATCAGACCTCGAAATTTGCCTTCATACTCATCATGACTCTTGGTATATTTCTGTAATTCTATCAGTTGGTCTACTTTCTTGGCATAATCTGTCTTTGAATTTAGAAGCACATAAGCACGTAAGAAATCTCCCATCTTCTCAAAATGGAATCCAACAAGTTCATTCTCAATAAACTCATAGTCAGGCATACTGATAAGCAAATTCTCGTCAAGAGAATTTTTTAGCAAACTTTGACTCCACAACCTGCCACGACAAATACAATCGCCCAAACTACGGGCTTTCCCCCTACTTATATCCTGGCAATTTTGGTAATATAGAGAATACGACGCAATCTTCAATAGATATTTTTCAGAGACGTTTCTGAAAACATCCTCATCCACTAGTTCAGATATTTTCTCATTGCGCTTTTTAATATAGGCAAGATAAACGTCAATCTGCTTCAAATCATTCTGCCAATATCCATTAAGATAGCGAAAAGAATCACAGAACAATCTTAAAAACAATGGATTACGAAAATCACTCTTAAATTTCCTCCAGTCAAAATCTTTTGGGACACCAAAAGTACAGAAATATCGCCTTACTGCTTTTTGCACATTTTCAAAACCTGATATAGATTCTCTCTCCCAAGCACCAATATCAACGGTTCCAGTGCGGATAGTAATTATCAGTTTAAGGTTTTTATACTTATCAAAAGTCTGGCGGAAAACATCCAATTGTTTCACCCAGTAAGAACCAGAAGAACATTCATTAATGGCATCTATAATCACTACACCATACTTACCCACGGTTGCCATTTTTTCATCCAACGCTAGTAAAGTAGCATCTGGGAATCCACAGAGTCGACAAATCTGCTTTTCAACACTTTCAGAGGGCGTCAATTGTGCGCCGTGAATCAGATAAACATAACAAGGTGATTGATGATGTAAAGCGAACCAACAAGCCATGTGAGTCTTTCCTGATCCTGCTTCACCTTCTATTATATAGTCACCTCTCTTAAGTTCAAGATATTGTCTAACTAAATCATCAACCTTATCTAAAGATTTCCGCAAGTTTTGAGCTGCGTCACCATTTTTTTGACTAGGATCATTATCAACCAGTTTCAATGCCTGCTGTAAAAAATAAGTCAAATTAATATAACCTCCTATCTCGTAAGGCTTATTATCCCAATCAAGGATCTGTTTCCCTTGTGGCAGAGTACTTGCATAACTAGCATAAATTTCCTCTAATTCACTAAGTCTTGAGATTACTTCTAAGAACTGCTGTTTATCAGAGAATCGTTCAAGTTTCTGAATTAGCGAATTATTTTCAACATGGACTTTCTCATTATATCTGTCACCAGCAAGATCTACCTGCTTGGACAACAAAGTCAACGAATGCCCCAAACCGTAAGGTTTTTGATCTTCTAATTCCCAATTGGCAGAACAAACAAGCCCGTGTTCGCCAAGCGTATCCGTAATAGAAGCCAAAGTCTTATAACCAAGAACCGTATTCATTTGGTCTGTTATAACACCTACAACTGAACCTGAATCATTCAAAATAGGAGAACCAGAAAGACCTTTATAAGAAACAAAACTAAGTAAAGTCTCAGGCGCACTTATCACATCATACTCTCTACCACTGACATTTGCTGTTGGTGATACTGGTATCTCAAACTGATTCCTTCCACCTCCATTCGCATAAGGGTATCCACAAATAGTCAAGTCTATATCCTTACGGTCAGACGGCAATGCCAGAAGTCTTAGAGGTGCCGGACAGACATAATCTCTGCATTTCAAAATTGCCAAGTCAATCAGGTTGGTAGTATCTCCCTCCCAAACGATATTACAGAAATATGATGTATTATCAATTTCAATAGTCACAGTATCTCCATTGTCTTCTGCATCTGCCAATACATGTCGCGCTGTGAGTAACAAGTCTTTATCTACAAAAAATGCTGTTCCTTGGTCTGTGCCACAAAACAAAGGCACTATCGACGCATTATTGTATGTTTTATATTTCGATTTCATATGGTTTATTATCTAAATCTATAATACAAGGAAACTCTGCAAATTCTGGCATGGCAAACAAATCCTTCAATACACGATTTTTCCTGTTAAAGTGCAATTCACGTCTTTCTAGTCCGTGCAATGGAGCTGTAATAATGCGTGATAGAGTTTCTACTGATGGTCTTTCCTCCTTATTCCCACCTGTGAAGTAATAGTGTTTGCTGTCAGCGACCTCAATAATATCTTTGGTTGTACTATGCGAACTCCCATGATGAGAGACCTTTATTAAGTCCATCATAAAAGGAGTCTCGCCTACAATGTATTTTTTCATCGAATCTGCAACTATATCAGGGGCAGCATCCCCCAAAAGCAAGATACGATGACCATGATACTCATATAAGAAGGCTATTGAACATCTGTTAGGTAAAGATCCTGGCATGACTTCAGTCCCAGCCGACTTTACGAACGATTCTTTTGTCAGTTTGCTATATGACACCTTAGTGATTCGCTCCTCAATGAGTGTTGTTTCCCACAATCGAAGTAGTACCTCATAGATTTCCTCATCATTCTTATATTGCCTAGAGTGATTATCAAAAAACTTTTTCCAGAACTCCTTTTTAAACTGATTCTCCAATACATTTAAATCTGTTTGCTGTGGCGAAAGGATTACTATCTTTCCAAAATCTCCATCTAGATTCATTTCATTACCAGCCACCACAGGGTCATATCCCCATGCCGCTGTCCAAGCGCTATTTTTCATAATCTTCTCGCTCAATGATATAGCTTGATTGGCGCTTACTTTTCCATTCTCGGAAACAAAGTTTAATGGTATTCTCTGTTTCAGTTTTTCAAGCGCAGCAACTTGTTTATCACTAAGCATTATGGTGTCTTCCTTCTTTGGTCTATGATAACAATTGAAGAGTATCTTTCCTATTTGTAAATCAGGTACTTTTTCAAGGAGCATACTAAGCCCTGCAATATGATCATTGTCAATATGAGTAACAACCATCAGATCAATTCGTTTACCCAACTCATTCTTGACAAAAGATAATATTTCGTCTTTCAAGCAACCACAGTCAACCATAATATGAAACATGTCAGTCTCTTTCCTTAACTTTATAAAAAGACAATCTCCTGTTCCACAATTAAAAGTTCTGAATGACAGTTTCATTTTTTTACTAAAAAAGTACTATAACATAAATCATTATTTTAATCTCTCTTTCCTTCCATCTTATCTATAAAGGTTTCATAAATAAGTGGATAGGCATCACATGCGTTAAATGATATGCCGGGACGCAAAAGGGATTGCATATCGTTGGTAAACTCAGGATCTGCCATCTTCTCTTGCATGTTATTGACAAACTGCTTGTAAGACGGGGCCTTGTCAACCACAAACTCCATATATTTCTTGTAACACTGAAGGACTTTATCAACATCCACATCCTTGCGCTGTAAGGCAATATAAAGGTCAAAGAGGTCGCGGCCTTTCTTGCGTTGGTAAAGGGCACGAAGTTTGGTCCCCAAGAGTTCTTCGAAATGATAGGTCGTCAGTTCGGCTTCACCAGTGAACCATGAATTCTCCACTTTGAATGGAATCTTTGTCAATCCCATTACGTTGAAATGTTCAAAGCAATTGATTTCAACTTTCAGACGTATCTGTACTGTAGGCGGTATTTCAGACTCCACTCGAAACAGCATTGTATTATTATATCGTTTCTGCTTAGTTACCCTATCTGGCAGCCAATCTAGAACTTCGCCCAATCGATACATAATAGGCTTGATAGGTCCAGGAGTAATCTGAACCAAGTCAATGTCCTCACTATATCGAGGCTGAGGCGAGAGATAAAGTTTATGCAAGGCTGTTCCTCCTCGGAATGCCAACTGCGATGCAAGGAACTCATCACTAAAGATGGAAACCAAGGCACGGCATATAATCAGGTCTTGCTCAATCTGCGCATTATCTATCCAGGGAGCATGTTCGCTCCATTGTTGTATTGCTGTTCTGTTTATCATATATCGTCTGTTTCTATTTCGACGTTAATGTTTATTTTCCATCGATTGTCTCTGGATGATGGATTATCTTCTGCCGATGTACTCAAAGGTTGATATTTGAAATAACCAGATGATGTACGAAGCAGTTCATACATGTCATCTGCCAACTTCTTTTCCCCGACAACATTTTCAAGTATATAGCCAAGTCGTTGCCATACAACCTTTTTCACATAAGTTGCAAGTGGTGCAAACTGCTTATTAATGTCAATCTGCTCTGAAAGCTCTTCAAGTATGGTGGCGACTCGCGACAATCCGCCAACATGTTGTTGATATTGCACTAAGTCAGCGGCGGTTAGAAGAGGATTTGATATACGGATAGTTCCCGTCTCAGTATTCTTTGTAATCAGGGCTTCCTCTGGCAGTCCATCCCGATAATACCAATCAATGGTTACATTACGAGTAGAGACTGTCCTACGCTTAGGAAAAGTCGTCATAACAGAGAATTGCTGGGGACGTTGATGAGCAGCGCCAAGTAGCTCTGCTGCACTAAGCATACATACATAGTAAGGCTTTTGCAGATACGACATTAACTGATCAATATAATAGGTTGCTGGCACAGATCCACGCAACACATATTGAGTGGGAATAATAACGTAATACCCTCTATATACACTGGCTATGGTCTTGTTTGAACTAAGTCTGGAAAGTTCATTTTGAAGAATCTGTTCTGAAGAGCACAAGTCAGCAGCCCTTACATCCTCAACAGAAAACGTAGGAAAACCATGAATAGCTCTATCTTCAATCCACTTTTGTAATGTCATACTGAGTAATTTTGGTGCAAATATAATAAAAAAAATATTATCTTTGTACTTTTTTCGCCTAAAATCACACTATTTTATAGATTTTTATCTCCAAATTCGCATTTTTATCGAATTTGGAAGCAAAATACACGCATATAACTCTAAATATGAGATATGATTGCCGTCCAAAAAGAAAGAGAAGCCAATTATTCTGTTTGATAGCGCAACCCTTTGGTTTAGTTTATACCCATATTAAATATCTATAACCTAAACTAAACCTTAATGCAATAATGTGCAAAAATCTGCGTTAAAAAGTGTAAACGTGCAAAGAACTGGAAAATCGATTTTGCAGATGTTTGCATTTTCTTTTTTTGAAGGCAGCCATATTTGCAGATTTTTGCCTATTTTACGTCCCCCCACCGTCCCTCGGAGTCACTTTAGTTACCCTAAAACAAAGGCATTTGCGTTGATTATCAGCCACTTATATTTGCAGATAGTAACTTCTGCGTCGGAAAGTAGATTTTGCGTGGGAAAGTGATTTTTTGCAAAGAAAAGCA
>CAYFRC010000098.1:0-7450 GCA_964345325.1 uncultured Oscillospiraceae bacterium | reverse complement strand
GACGGGGCTGACGCTTTCCGAGGGCATCAAGTCCATCGGCGACGGCGCGTTCAAAGACCCCATCGGCAAGATTTGGGAGCTGGCGGACCCCGTCGTCTGCCTCGGGCATACGGACGGGCTCAAAGGCCAGCCGAACGAGTTGAAGCTGAAATACCTCGCGGACAACGATTTTGCGGATTTGTCGGGCGATGCGCTGAAAGAGGCGATCTCCGAATCCATTCGCCACAAGGACGCGAACCTCAAGGGCAGCATGGCGTCCGAGGGAACGACCCCGCGCCGAATCGTCGACATCATCGGCTCCCTGAGCGACCTTACGAGCGGCAGCGGCGACAAGGGCACGCCGATCGTATTGGTGCAGGGCTATTTCGACAACTTCACGACGGAATATTGACGGAGGGATTTCTATGCGGCTCGGCGTTTGCACGACAGATTTTCCGCGCATGGAAGCGGCACGGTTGACGGATAAATGCGCGTCGTTCGGCTTTCGCTCCGCGCAGGTGAGCTTTGCTTCCTTTGTGGAGACGGGCTTCCTCGAAGACGGCGGATTCGAAATCACCTACAACGTCCCCAAGCGCGCGGTCTCGGATATCCGCCGCGCGCTGTCGGACAGCGGCATCTTCCCCGTTTCCGTCAACGGCACGTTCAACTGCGCGCATCCAAACCCCGTGTTGCGCGGAGAGGGCGTCGCGCGGTTTGAGGGCTTTACGGACGCGGTGTGCGAAATAGGCAGCCCCTACATTTCCCTGTGCACGGGCACGCGCAACACGGAGCACCTTTGGCGGTCGCATCCCGAAAACGATACGGACGAAGCGTGGGACGATATGCAAAAAACCGTCGCAATGCTCGTGCGCATCGCGAAGAAAAAAGACCTCGTGCTCGCCGTGGAGACGGAGGCTTCCAACGTCGTCAATTCGCCGGAAAAGGCGCGGCGGCTGTTGGATGAAATCGCCTCTCCAAACCTGAAAATGATCCTCGACGGCGCGAACCTGTTCAATCCCACGGAGGCGAAGCCGGAAAATGCGCACCCGATCCTGGATCGCGCGTTTGCATGCTTCGGAAACGACATCGTGATGGCGCACGGCAAGGACATCAAGGCCGGCAACGGCATCGAGTTCTGCGCGACGGGCGAGGGCATCGTCGATTTCGCCTACATGGCGCAAAAGCTCGCGGAGATCGGCTTCGACGGCGACTTCCTGCTGCACGGCATCTATGACGAGGCGAAATTCCCCGCCGCCATATCGCACATCAAACAATTCATCCGCTTCGATTGACCAAAACAGCGCCGCGCCCGCGATTCGTTCGCAGGCGCGGCGCGACTTTTTATCTGTGGATGTATATGCGCGAGGTTCCGCCCCCGTCGTTTTCTGCCATGCAGAAAAACGCCCAGCCGTACCGCTCGTAAAACGAGGTGTGGTCCGTCAGCAGGTAGAGCGTATCGATCCCCTGTCTTTTCATATCCTCGCACACGCGGTTCAAGAGGCAGCCGCAGATGCCCTGCCCGCGATACATTTCCTCGGTATACACCGCGCAGACGTTCGGCGCGAGATCTTTGCGATTATGGAAATCGTTGTCGATCACGCCCATGCCGGAAACGATCTTTTCCCCATCCAGCACCACATACCACGAGGGCACCGCGCCGCCGCACAGCGATGTTTTCATACTCTCCAGATACGCCTCGAGCGGCACGCCCCACTTTTCGTGGAACCACTGCGCCGCTTTTTCCAGCATGTGCGGCACGTCCGAAATGCGCACGATGTCGTACTTCATTAGCCCTTTCTCCTGTCTCTGTACTCCCTCGGAGAGATTCCCATGGTTTCGCGGAACACCTTGGAAAAATAGCTTTGGCTTTCAAACCCCGCGCATTGCGCGACTTCCGTCACGGAGAGATTGCCCGCGTCCAAAAGCTTCATCGCCTCCTCGATGCGAAACGCCGTAAGGTATTCGCGGAAGGACGCGCCGAATTTTTTCTTGAACAGCGTCGAAAAGTAGCTCTCCGAAAGCCCCGCTTCCCTTGCGGCGTCGCGCAGGGTGATGTTCTCCGCGTACTTCGCCTTGATGAACTGCGCCGCCTTATCGAGCGGGGACGATGCGGGAAACGCCTGCGTTGAAAACCGCTCGACCGCGCTTTGCATGAACTGGCATACGCTCTCGATGCTTCGCGCCTGCCAAAGCGTGCGCATAAAGGCGCGGTTCATATCCAGCGCATCGTCCGCACCGGAACCGCCCTCGATGATCGCGCGGGACAAAAGCGCACAGAGCTCCGCCGTGCGCGTCTTGATCGTCTCCAAATCGCCGCCCGTGGCGAACAGCGTGTAGCCCAAAATGTCGTTTAATACCGCGTTCGCCTTCTTGCCGTCGCCCGAGCGCACGTGGGAGACCAACTCCCGCTCCTTCTCATACGGGTAGACGCGCATGGGCGAAGAAAAGCCCTTGTACATTTGGATGGATTCGCCGATGCGGCGCTGTTGCGCGGAGAAGTTGCGGCGGCTCTCCATAGCGCGCGCTCCCTGCGCGTCCTCAAAGAGGTAAAACACCAGTTTGCATAAAGCGCCGGCGGCCTCCGCATCGAGCACCTTCAATTCGCCCGCCGCCTCGTACAGTTCGAGCAGCGCGTCCACCGGCATCGGATACCGCCGCGCGACCTCCTGCACGAGCGATGCGTCCAATTCCCCAAGCACAAAGGGGCCTACCAGCACCGCGCCTTCCATCTCTTTCAAACGCAAAAGCGGCAGCGCGATGTGGCACACGCCCGCGTGGCAGCTGAAAAGGTACGCCTCGCCCAGATCCAGCGCGCGCCGCGCCGCGAGCATGTGCATCTCCCCGCACGATTGCCCCTCGGGCAGGTGCTGTTGAAAGATGCGGCAATACCTGCAGGGCGTTTCGCCTGTGGCGATCTCCCTGCCGAGGCTGTCCAGCGCGAGCACGGGAAGGCGCGTCACGCGGCTTAGGGATTCCACGCGCTCCGTAATCTCCTGCCGTTCCAAGGCCTTCTCACCTCCCCGTTTTCCATTATACTAAACGGCGCAGGCAATTGCAATAAAAAAACACTTGCGTATAGAGCGAAAATCGGTTATAATAAACGTAAGGAATACTGCAAGATACCAAGACGGCGAAGATAATGGAGGTATATTTATGAAATTAATTATCGCAATCGTACAGAACGAGGACGCCTCGCGGGTCGTCGGCACGCTGATGAACGAGGGCTATAGCGTCACCAAGCTGGCTACGACGGGCGGTTTCCTCCGCGCCGGCAATACGACGCTGCTGCTCGGCGTAGAAGACGACAAGTTTGACGGCGCGATGGCCGTCATCGAAAAGGTCTGTAAGAGCCGCAAGCAGGTCACGACATCCCCATCCCCCGTCACGGGCAGCATGGGCGTGTATGTGCCGTACCCCATCGAGGTCATGGTCGGCGGCGCGACGGTGTTTGTGCTGAACGTGGAAAAGTTCGCGAAGCTGTAATTGAATTGGCATGATTTTCGCGGGTCGGATTCGATCCTGCGCCTCGTCCGCGCGGAGGGGGCGCAGGCGTACCTGTTTTTAGGTGCGCCCGGAACCGGAAAAAAAAGCATGGCAGCCATCCGCGCGCGCGCGCAGAATTGTACGGGCGCGCAAAAGCCATGCGACGCATGCCCCGTATGCAAGCGGTACCTTGCGGGTACGCATCCCGATATGCACGTGCTCACTGCCGAAAAATCCATCGGCGTCTCGGACATCCGAAGCCTCGTCGATGCGCTTTCCATACAGCCCTTTGAAGGCGGCTCGCACACCGTCGTCATCGAAAATGCGGACAAAATGACGCCGCAGGCGCAAAACGCGCTCCTAAAGACGCTTGAAGAACCGCCGAGCCGCGTGTTGTTCATCTTAGTCGCCGAAAACGCGCAGGCGATACTTCCGACCGTCGTTTCCAGATGCCGCGTCGTGCGTTTTTTCCCGCCGTCCATAGAAGAAGCGGCGGACGCGCTCATGCAAAAGGGCATCGAACGGGACAGGGCGCGCCTTCTGGCAAGGCTTGCGGGCGGCTCTATCGGGCAGGCGCTTGCACTGGCGAATGACGAAGCGTACTGGGACATCCGCAGCCGCGCGCTCAAGGCGCTAATGCTCCTTAAGGGCGCGGACACCGTGGGCGATGCGGCGCAGCTCTTCAAAAACGACAAAGACAGCGCGGATCGACTGCTCGACGCGCTGGAAAACAATGCGCGCGACATCATGGCGCTTCGGGACGCAGGCGGCAACGTGCTGCAGGAAGATATCCGTACATCGCTCGCTTCAGTTCCGTTTGACGGCGCACATATGCTGCAATCGATTTTTGCGGCGCGGCGGTGCCTTCGCGCGAATGTAAACTATCAATATACGCTGGAAATGCTGTTTTTTGATTTCCTTGGAGGATAAAAGATATGACCACAGTCATCGGCGTCCGCTTCAAGAAGGCGGGCAAAATCTATTATTTCGATCCCACGGGCGTCTGGCCGAAGCCGGGCGATTACGTCATCGTGGAGACGACGCGCGGGATCGAGCTGGGCGAAACCATCACCGGCGCGCGGGAGATCGACGAAAGCGAGATCGTCTCGCCGCTCAAAAAGGTGTTGCGGCTCGCACTGCCGCAGGATCTTCAGCTCATGGAGGAAAACGAGCGGAAGGAAAAGGAAGCCTTTGCCGTCTGCTCGGAGCGCATCCAAAAGCATCGGCTCGAAATGAAGCTCGTGGATGCGGAATACACCTTTGACGGCAGCAAACTGATCTTCTATTTTACGGCGAACGGGCGCGTGGACTTCCGCGACTTGGTGAAAGATCTGGCGGGCGTGTTCCATATGCGCATTGAACTTCGGCAGATCGGCGCGCGCGACGAGGCGAAGATGCTCGGCGGGCTCGGCGCGTGCGGCAGGCACATCTGCTGCGCGGCATTTTTGAGCGACTTCCAGCCGGTCTCCATCAAGATGGCAAAGGATCAGAACCTGTCGCTGAACCCCACAAAGATTTCCGGGCAGTGCGGAAGGCTCATGTGCTGCCTGAAATACGAGTCCGACTATTATACGGCAGTCCTGAAGCGCCTGCCGAAGGTCGGGAAGGACTGCGTCACCCCCGGCGGCCGCGGCATCGTAAACGACATCAACGTCATCCGCGAAAAGGTTCGCGTGCGTTTGCGCGGAAGTGACGGCTCCTTCTCCATTAAAGAATACGACTTGGACGATGTGAAAAAGCCCTCCGACGTGCGCGATCCCGCGCAGGACGAGGATGCCGCACCCACCGAAAAGCTGCCGAAGGAACTCACGGAGGTTGAAAAGCCCCCGCGCGAGCCGAAGCCGCCCAGAGTGCAGATTCCGCGTCCGAAGGCGAATAAGCAGGCGCTCACCGATGCCTATTTCGAAAGCCTCGAAACCCCCTAATGCGCTTTCCCATTGAATGATTTGCGCCCTCGGATGCGTTTTCCGGGGGCGTTTCTTCGTACCCAATTGGTTACACAACCTTTTCTGTACAAATCCCGTCAAAGGTGGTATGATATGGGAAGCATACGAAAGGACGACCTGTCTATGAAACGGACGCTCTACCTCCTGTCTGCCCTCCTCCTCGCACTGCTGCTCGCCTCGTCCGCGCTCGCGGAGGATGCCGCTTATAATGCCGAACAGCCCGGCACCCTCTCCACCGCGCACCTTTCGGGACAGGCGTGTATCGCGATGGACATGGCTACGGGGGAAATCCTCTTTCAGAAAAACGAACGAACCCGCATGTATCCCGCCTCGACCACCAAGATCATGACGCAGATCGTCGCGCTCGCAAACAGCCCCTCGCCCGCTACCGTCGTGACCATCCCGAAGGACGCCGGCAACGTCCCCAAGGACTCCTCCAAGGTTCCCGTCAAGGTCGGGGAAACGATGACCTTTGCGGACCTTCTGTACGGCTTCATGATCCAGTCCGGAAACGACGCGGGCAACTCCATCGCGATGATTACCTCCGGCTCGATCTCCGATTTTGTCGATGAAATGAACCGAAAGGCGCAGGAGCTCGGCTGCGAAGATACGCATTTTGTGAACCCGCACGGCTATCAGGATGCATCGCACTACAGCACCGCCTACGACCTCGCGCGCATGGCGCAATACGGCATGCGTAACGACGTGTTCCGCGCGATCGTCGCCGCCAAGGAATATACCATGGCGCCGACCGCGCTGCGCGACAAGCTGACCCTTTCCACGAAAAACTCCATGTTCGTTTCGACCAGCAGCTACTATTATCCGTACCTGAACGGCGTAAAGACGGGCTACACCTCCTCCGCGGGTCACTGCTTCGTCGGTTCCGCGCAAAAGGGCAGCGCACAGGTGCTTTCTGTGACGATGAAAACCACCAAGGAAGGGCGCTGGACGGACACCAAAAAGCTGATGGAGTACGCCTTCACCAAATACCAAACCTACACCTTCGACGACCTGTATTCCCGCTCGCCCATCAAGGTCTACATCGAGGGCGCGGACAGTGAAGACCCGGAAAACGGCTATCTCACCGTGCGCGTCGTGCCCGGCTCCGCCGTGTTCGATTACGAGGTGAACGCGCTCCCCTCCGCACTGGAGGGCGTGCAGCGCGAGTTTGCGGATGCGCTGCACGTTACGTGGTCGCGCGAATTGGAGGCGCCCGTCGCGGCGGGCGACATATTGGGAACGCTGTCCCTCGATTTCGACGGGCAAGTGCTGTCCGGCCTTCTCGTCGCCGAAAGGGCGATCGAAAAGGCACCGGAAAGCGTCTCCATCACGACCGTGTTCCCCGCGCTCAAAGCGCACGACCTTTCCACCTTCCGCCTGATTCTGACGCTCTCGCTGCTTCTGATTGCAATCATCATCATTCTGCGTACCGTCGCGGTCGTAAAGCGCAACCGCCGCAGAAAGCAAATGCTCCGCCGCAGAAAGCGCATCTACGAGCGCTACCGCAAGAGCCGGCGGGATTGAGAAAAAAGACTATACAAATGCCCGGGGCGCGCGCCTCGGGCATTTTTCATCACACTTTTTCTACCGTATAGGATTTGCCGAACGTCTCCGCGCGGACGGAGGACAGCTTCTGCTCGCGGATGGGGCGATCCGCCCTGCCCGTTTCGCAGGTCGCGATCTTATCCACCGCGTCCATGCCCTCGGTGACCTTGCCGAACGCCGCGTACTCGCCGTCCAGATGCGGCGCATCGGCGTGCATCACAAAGAACTGGCTGCCCGCGCTGTCGCGCATCATCGAGCGCGCCATGGAGAGCACGCCGCGCTCGTGGCGGATGGGATTTTTCACGCCGTTGCTGCGAAATTCGCCCTTGATGCAGTACCCGGGGCCACCGATTCCCATCCCCTTCGGGTCGCCGCCCTGGATCATGAAGCCCTCGATGACGCGGTGAAAGATCAGCCCGTCGTAAAAGCCGGAATTTGCCAGCGTCACGAAATTGGCCACCGTGTTGGGCGCGTGTTCGGGATAGAGTTCTGCCTTG
>CAYFRC010000097.1:0-7490 GCA_964345325.1 uncultured Oscillospiraceae bacterium | reverse complement strand
CGCCGAGGAAGGAGCCGCTTAACTGCGTTACCCCGAACGTCACGAGTGTGGAGACGGACTGCACGGAGCCTCGAAGCCTCTTATCGACGATGTCGTTCAGATACAGGGAGGGGTAGAACTCAAAACACGCCATGACGGCCACCTGCGGAAGCTGCAGCAGCGCCATCAGCCAAAACGACCGCACCGAGGCAATGCCGACAAAGCGCAGCGCGGTTACGACAAGACCGATCAAAACCCAGGTCGTGACGCGGAATTTCTTCATGATGCGCTTGGATGTGAGAAGAAACGGAATCTCCATGACTACCGCGAGGAATGCGAGAATCGACATCGCAGAATTGCTGTTAAATACCTCTTGCGCGTGTTTGTTGTAAAAGGATACGGAGTATATGCTCGCCGTCTTTCCGCAAAAGGTCATGGCAAAAAGAAAGAGGATCCGCCTGTCGCGAAATACGGCAAACGGGCTTATCTTTTGCGCCGCAAACTGATATCCCCGAACGGGCGGCGTGAAGAGCGTATAGACGCCGCATGCGATATAGAATACGCTCATGATGCGATACAGATTCGGCATCCCATCCGATAGGATGAAGCCGAGCAGCAGCACGATGAGCTGATAGGATACCGACCCCGCCAGGCGGATCGGACCGAAGCCGTATTTCGTATCCTGCGAGTACTCCATGCAGATGGATGCGGCGATGGGTGCGAGCCCCTGCGCGGCGGCGTTGTAGCCCGTCATCGCGAAGATGAGGGGAATGAAGCCGTATGCGGAGCTTACCCCGAGGGAAGCGGCGGCGGAAAGAAAAAAGCATACGGAGAGCACGCTTCTCTTGTAGTGCGCGCGGTCGCTCGCCATGCCCCACAGCGGCTGCACGGTGAGCGCGATCAGCGGCGGGATGCTCGAGAGGATGCCGATCTGTGCATTCGTCATGCCCCTGCCGCCGAGAAACACGGCGGTATAGCTCGAAGCGCCGAGCGGGATGAAGTACATGGCGTACAGGAGCAAAAGCCGCATATAGCCCTTATCCTTCATGTCTTTGCCCTTCTCTTCGGCAAAAAGAAGCCGAACGCGCTCCCTACCGCGCCGCCCGCGATGTGCGCCATCTGCGAAATGTTATCCCGAGACTGGAAGACGGAGAGCGCCTGCTCGCCAATGTAGAGCGCCGCTACGAGGAGAAACGTGATCGGAATTTCCCCGTCCTTCGCACTCGCAAAGGAGGAGAGCAGGATCATCGCGAACACGACGCCGCTTGCGCCCAAAAGCGCCGTGCCCGGAAAGAGGACAATATTCAAAATGCCCGTCACAAGTGCGGTTGCGAGGATGACGATGCAAACGCGCTTTGTGCCGTATTTTTCCTCGAGCATGGGCCCCAAGATTAAAAGGTACATCATGTTGCCAAAAAGGTGGCTCCAATCGGCATGCCCGAGAACGTGCGCAAAGCACCTCACGCACGCAAGGAGAGACAACGGCGCGCGATAGACGCTAAAAACAAGGCGGTTTGCCGCGCCGCCCGTCAGCACAGACAAAATCTGTGCTGCGAAGCAGAGCGCGGCAAACCCGATAATTGCAGGAGAATTGAAGGTGACCATCCATTTACGGTGCATGGGTATGCCCTCCTTATGCGGAGAAAGTCGATTACATGCCCAAGAGGCGCTCCACGACGGCGATCAGGATGCCGCCGGCTACGACGGACATGATCTGCCCGGAGACGTTGCAGCCCGCCGCGTGCATGAGGAGGAAGTTGTCCGGATCCTCCTGCCTGCCGAGCTTGTGGATTACGCGGGAGGACATGGGGAATGCCGATATACCCGCCGCGCCGATCATGGGATTGACCTTGTTCTTGAGGAACAGGTTCATGAACTTCGCAAACAGTACGCCGCCCGCCGTATCCAGAATGAAGGCGACGAGGCCCAGCGCGATGATGATGAGCGTCGCGGGCGTAACGAACAGGGACGCCTGCATCTTATATGCCACGGTGAGGCCCAACAGCAGGGTGATGAGGTTTGCGAGCGTGTGCTGCGCGGCATCGGAAAGGTTATTCAGCACGCCGCACTCGCGGATGAGGTTGCCGAACATCAAAAAGCCGATCAGCTCCGCCGATTCCGGCGCGATGGTGCCAGCGATGAGCGTCACGATGATGGGGAAGAGGATGCGCTTGCGCTTGGTGACGTTCGAGTGCTTGTATTCCATGCGGATGAGCCGCTCTTTCCTCGTGGTCAGAAGACGGATGACCGGCGGCTGGATGATGGGAACAAGCGCCATGTATGAATAGGCTGCGACCATGATCGCGCCCTGATACTGCGAATTAAAGTGGTTTGCCACATAGATGGAAGTGGGGCCGTCCGCCGCGCCGATGATCGCGATGGAGGTGGCTTCTTCAAGGCCGAAGCCCAGGAGCCTTGCGATAATCAGCGTCAGGAAGATGCCCGCCTGTGCCGCCGCGCCGAAGAGCATGAGTTTCGGGTTCTCGAGCAGGGGACCGAAGTCCATCATCGCGCCGATGCCGATGAAGAGCAGCAGCGGGAACAGTTCGTTCGCAATACCTGCGTTAAAAAGCGTCTCAATCGCGGCATTCTTCGCGAACGGGAGGTTGACGAGGATCGTTCCGAAGCCCATGGGGAGCAGGAGCGTCGGCTCCATGTCCTTTGAGATCGCAAGGTAGATGAGTACGCCGCCGATCGCCAGCATGAGAAGCGACTGCCAGGTGATTCCCGAGAAAATTTCCAGCATACGAACCCTCCTAAATGATTTGGGTGAAAGTCAAAAAAAGAGACTTCCCCCATAACTGCCCGGGCAAAGTCTCACCGCCCGACCGAAGAGGTCGGGGAGCCGTTCCGGGTATGAAACCGTGTTGACGGAAAGGCTATCCTCATTTCCATGGGGACCGGTTACTCCCTTTGACCGAGACAGTATACCTATTTTATGCATAGATTGTCAAGCCCATTCGGGTTAAAGGCTGAATCAATATTTCGCAAAGAAACGCTGTCCCTGCCTGCGCCGTGTTAATTTCCGAAACAGCCCTTGACAAACGCCCGATTCTGTGCGAAAATAGCAACGATGCCCCGTTAGGGCATTTCTTTGAGTGCTGTTTTCCGGGGTTTACTTTGCAGAGCAGGAGGTGTCAACAGTGGCATCGGACAAGCGTGTAAAAATTACGCTGGCGTGCAGCGAATGCAAGCAGCGCAACTACAACACCTTCAAGAACAAAAAGAACGATCCGGATCGGCTGGAAATGAGCAAGTATTGCCGTTTCTGCAAGAAGCACACTTCGCACAAGGAGACCCGCTAAGCGGAATGCTCCGCTCCGCGCGGGACGGGAACCTATCGACGGGTCCTTTTCGGAGGGCTAACGGTGCCCGTACTTTGCGGGGCGAACGGTGCGCTGAATGCTTCTGAACTCCTGCGGGACGGGCAGGTACCCCACGCCCGCGGGAAACACGCTTCGCGCAAAGCAATACGCGAAACGAACGAAGGATGGTGAATCAGTATGGCAAAAGGAGCCGAGAACCAGGACAAGAAGGCGAAGGAGAATTTCGGACAGAAGTTCATCGGGTTCTTCAAGAAGCTGGGGCTGCGCATTTTCCGTGCGTTCAAGGACATGTTCGCCGAGCTGAAGAAGGTCACGTGGCCGTCTAAGGATGAGCTTGTGAGCTATTCGATCGTCGTACTTGTGTTCATGCTCGTAATGGGCGTTGTGATCGGGCTGATCGACAGCGCTTCCGGATGGATCGTTTCCCTCATCGTCGGTACCTAAGAGAGCAGGAGAGACGCTATGCCAGAGAACGAAGCCCAATGGTATGTCGTGCATACCTATTCCGGGTACGAAAACAAGGTCAAAGCCAACCTTGACAAGTCGGTGGAGAACAACGGCTTGCAGGATCTGATCCAAGAGGTCAGAATTCCCGTGGAAAAGGTTGAGGAGATCCGAAACAACAAGCGCAAGATCGTGGAGCACAAGCTGCTGCCGGGCTACGTCATGGTCAAGATGGTCATGACGAACGAGACCTGGTACATCGTGCGCAACACGCGCGGCGTGACGGGCTTTGTAGGCCCGGGAAGCAAACCGCTTCCGTTGTCCGAGGAAGATTTCGCCGCCATCGGCGAAAACCAGTCCGTCACCCGGATCGATATTCAGGTGGGCGATCAGGTTCGCATTCTTGCGGGCACGTTCGAGAATTTCACCGCGAAGGTGACATCCGTCGATCGCGCTGCGCAGAAGGTGATCGTCGTCGTCAATCTGATGAAGCGCGAGGTCGAAGTCGAGCTTGCGCTGGACGAGGTAATTCGTCAGGAAGACTGATGCTCTCTCGAATCGGAGAGGTTTCAGGAGTGGGAGGAACAAAGTTCCGCATCACCACAATGAGTAGAGGAGGATACCCCAATGGCAAAGAAAGTCACAGCTGTGATCAAATTGCAGGTGAACGCAGGCAAGGCGAATCCTGCGCCGCCCATCGGCCCTGCACTGGGTCAGCACGGCGTGAACATCCCCGGATTCTGCAAGGAATTCAACGATCGCACCGCCAAGCAGGTCGGTCTGGTCATCCCGGTCGTCATCACCGTGTATCAGGACCGCACCTTCACCTTCATCACCAAGACGCCCCCGGCAGCCGTTTTGATCAAGAAGGCGTGCAAGATCGAGACCGCCTCCGGCAAGCCCAACAAGGACAAGGTCGCCAACATCACCAAGGCGCAGATTCGCGAGATCGCCGAGCTCAAAATGCCGGATCTGAACGCCGCTTCCGTCGAAGCCGCCATGAGCATGACCGCAGGCACTGCGCGCGCCATGGGCGTCGTGGTGGTCGACTGATTCCATTTCGACAAACGTGGGAGGACATTGCGCCGCTAATACCACGAGGAGGTTTATGTAGATGAAAAGGGGAAAAAATTATTCCGACAGCCTGAAGCTGATCGACAAGTCGAAGCAGTATGATCCCGAAGAGGCCATCGCGCTGGTGAAGCAGACCGCGAAGGCAAAGTTTGACGAGACCATCGAGCTGCACGTGCGTCTGGGCATCGATCCGCGCCACGCGGACCAGCAGGTTCGCGGCACCGTCGTTCTCCCGAACGGCACCGGAAAGACCAAGACCGTGCTTGTCATCGCCAAGGGCGACAAGGCAAAAGAAGCGGAAGACGCAGGCGCCGAGTTCGTCGGCGCGGAAGACATGATCGCGAAGATTCAGGGCGGCTGGTTCGGATTCGACGTGCTGATCGCCACGCCCGACATGATGGGCATGCTGGGCCGCCTCGGTCGCGTTCTGGGCCCCAAGGGGCTCATGCCGAACCCGAAGACCGGCACCGTCGCCATGGACATCGCCAGAGCCGTCGCCGACACCAAGGCCGGTAAGGTGGAATACCGCGTCGACAAGACCGCGATCATCCACTGCCCGATCGGCAAGGCGAAGTTCGAGGAAGAAAAGCTTGGGGAAAACCTCAAGACGCTGATGGACGCGATCATCAAAGCGAAGCCCGCTGCAGCCAAGGGTACCTATATCCGTTCTGCCGTTCTGACGAGCACGATGGGACCCGGGATCAAGCTGAACGCTTTGAAGTTCTGATTTTTCAATACCATCCATGCGGGGTAGACAGCTTCTGTCGCCCCGCTTTTTTGACAGGGAGGGACCTTTTGTGTTCACGCATCTCCACCTGCATACGCAGTATTCGCTGCTCGACGGCGCGTGTATGATTCCAAAACTGCTCGATACGATACGAGACATGGGCATGGAGTCCTGCGCAATCACCGACCACGGCGTAATGTATGGCGTAGTGGAGTTTTTCCAGCAGGCAAAAAAACGGGGCATACATCCTGTGATCGGCTGCGAGGTGTATGTGTGCCCCGATATGGACGAGAAGACGAGCGTCGCAAGGGAATACAGCCATCTGGTGCTCCTGTGCGAAACACAAAAGGGGTACGAAAACCTCACCAAATTGGTCTCCGAAGGCTTCATCCGCGGGTTTTACTACAAGCCGCGCGTGGATTATGCGCTGTTGCGCAAGTATTCCGAGGGCTTAATCGCGCTGTCCGCGTGCCTCTCCGGCGACATCCCGAAGCTGCTTTCGGAGGGGCGGGATCGCGACGCGCGTACGATGGCGGAAACCTACAGGGATATTTTCGGGAAGGACAATTTCTTTATAGAGATTCAGGATCACGGGCTGCGCGAGGAAAAGCAGGTTCTGCCGCAGCTCGTCCGCCTCGCGCGGGAGACAGATATTCCCCTTGTCGCGACGAACGACTGCCACTACATCCGCCGCGAAGACGCGCTCTCGCAGGAAGTGCTCATGTGCATACAGACGGGGAAGACGCTGTCTGACGAAACGCGCATGCGCATGGGGTCCGATCAGCTCTACGTGAAGAGCGAAGAGGAAATGCGCAAGCTGTTTCCCGGGCTGGAAGATGCGATCGAGAACACGAATCGCATCGCCGCAAGGTGCAATATCACCTTTGATTTTGAAACGCGCAAGCTCCCGAAGTTTCCCGTTCCCGATGGGGAAGACGCGACGGAGATGTTTGAAGCGCTCTGCCGCAAAGGGCTTTCCGAACGGTATGCTTTGGACGACGCGCGCGCAAAAGAACGGCTGGAATACGAAATGCGCGTGATCGAGGAAATGGGGTTTGTCGATTACTTTCTGCTCGTGTGGGATTACGTTCGCTTTGCAAAGGAAAACGGGATTTTGGTGGGCCCGGGGCGCGGCAGCGCGGTCGGGTCGATCGTTTCATATGCATTGGGCATCACGAACGTCGATCCGCTCAAATACAACCTGCTGTTCGAGCGCTTTTTGAACCCCGAGCGCGTAACCATGCCCGATATCGATATGGACTTCGATTACGAGCGGCGTAACGAGGTGATTTCGTACGTCGCGAACAGCTACGGGCACGACCACGTCGCGCAGATTGTGACATTCGGCACGATGGCGGCGCGGGGCGTGATTCGCGACGTCGGGCGCGTATTGGACATGAGCTATCAGGAGACGGACGCCGTCGCCAAGATGGTTCCGATGGCGCTAGACATGACGCTGGACAAGGCGTTGGAACTCAGCCCAGATCTCAAAAGGGCGTACGAGAACGACGAAAGGGTCGCCCGCCTCATCGATATCGCCAAAAAACTCGAGGGCATGCCGCGCCACACCTCCACCCATGCGGCGGGCGTGCTCATTACGGCGAGCCCCGTTTCGGACTATGTGCCCCTGCAGACGAACGACGACGTGGTGACGACGCAGTTCCCGATGGGGACGCTTGAGGCTCTGCAGCTGCTGAAGATGGACTTTTTGGGGCTTCGGACGCTCAACGTAATAGGCGACACGCTTTCGATGGTCGCCGAGGGCGGAGGCGAAGCGCGTACGCCCGAAGAGATCCCGCTCGAAGACGAGGCGGTGTACAAGATGATCTCCGAGGGGGACACGGACGGCGTGTTCCAGCTGGAAGGCGGCGGTATGCGGCAGTTCTTGGCGAACATGAAGCCCGAAAATTTCGAGGACATCATCGCGGCGATATCCCTCT
>CAYFRC010000096.1:0-7523 GCA_964345325.1 uncultured Oscillospiraceae bacterium | reverse complement strand
GGCAATACGCCCTTTGAATACGCGGTTTATGCGCGTGAGAGTTCGCGCCCGCTTTGGAAGAATCCGATTTTTAAGATTTAGTTACCCCCACTGGGGTGATGCCGATGCCATCGGTCACCGCGCGCCGCATGGATACGTGCATGACATGCGCTGCAAAGCGACACCAGATTGGAGAAAGCGCTTGTGCCGCCTTCACGCAGCGGAACGATGTGGTGAACTTGCTCCACGGGCACCGCGCGCCCTTGCTTAAGACATTCCTCGCAAAGCGGATGCAGCGCAATGTAGGTGTCGCGGATGCGCTTCCACGAACGATTGTAACGCTTGGAAGTCTCACGGTCGCGCTCGTAGCGGTTGTAGTCGTTGTTGACTTTCTTGGCGTGCTCCTCGCAGTAGCGTCCGTCCGTCAACCGCGGACAGCCCGGGTAGGAACACGGGCGCTTGGGTTTCCTTGGCATGGGCACCTCAATAAACAAGCACCGAACATTTCTGTCCGATGCCCTTTTGCTTCTTTTTTGACATTCTGATAATAACATTTTTTATCGCGCTTCGCTACTGAATTCCGGGTGAATTATTACTGAATTTTGCTGAACTCTTTTTCTGCTATGCCCAGTTCCTAACCGGCGCACCGCAGATACTGCAGGGAATCTCATATGTCTGGTGAGAACCCTTGACGATTGTAATCCCATCTTCGATTGCTTCACGATACCCCATTCAAAACCTCCCGCTTATCCAGAAGCTCTAGTGCCAGACCGTGCTGCTTCAGCACCCAACGTTCGGTATAGCACATATTCGCGGCGATGTTCTCCCAGCTCTCAAATCCAATATACCTGCGTGAGAGTATGGCGCGCTGCCTGACATCCTCAAGCGTATTGATAAGATCCGTGTTCTCTGCCAACAGCCGAATCAGCTCCGAGGATTCAGTGCGCAGCAATTCTTCCTTCTCCATGATGCGGATGACCGAATCCTCCATTGCGGCCACGTTTCTACTGTGTGAGACGCGTTCGCCGTACTGCATAGAGCCGGTCTGCTCGGCGGCTGTGCGTATCATCTCTATCTGCATCTGCAGACTTTCCAACTTGAGCTTTTGACGGTAAGCTCTACCGAGGTATTCTTTTGAAGTCATTACAAACCCTCCCGTAATCTATCAAGTATCGTTTTGCCGTCTACATCCGACAGCGTTTTGAACCATTCCGACAGAAAGAACTGCTCACATTCCGCAAGCTTCGATTTTGCCTTGGCGTTGCGAGGATTCCTTTTCAGCGTTCCCGACGCGCTCCGCCAGTCCTGGACAGCTTGCAGTATAACGGCGTTCGCCAGGTCGCGGTATTCTCCCATGTTCACACCTCCAGTTGTGCTTTAACAGCGTCGATCAGCGCGGACTGCGTTTTATTTTTCTGCTTCAGCGCAGAAAGGATACTCTCATCAATCGTACCGGCAGTCGCGATGTGGTAGACGACCACGGTCTCCGCTTTCTGGCCTTGCCGCCAGAGACGGGCGTTGGTCTGCTGGTACAGTTCCAGCGACCATGTCAGTCCGAACCATATCAGCGTACTGCCTCCGGATTGAAGGTTGAGCCCGTGACCGGCACTCGCGGGATGCACGACGGCTACAGGAATGTTTCCCGCGTTCCAGTCAGCGATGTCGGCGCTCGTTTTGATCTCTCGCACGCAAGGGAAACGCTCTTTGATGCGGGCGAGGTCGTGTTTGAACCAGTACGTCACCAGCACGGGCTTGCCATTTGCCGCTTCGATCAGATCCTCAAGCGCGTCCAATTTCCTGCTGTGAATACTATGGATACCATGATCTTCGTCGTACACAGCACCGTTCGCCATCTGAGAGAGCTTGTTCGAGAGGGAGGCCGCGTTGACAGCATCGATTTCAGCATCGTCCAGTTGGGCGATCATGTCATCCTTCATTTCATCGTACAGCCGCTTCTCCTCCGGAGAAAACACGACCTTCACGGTGTTTTCAATGCGCTCAGGCATTTTCAGATAGTCCGTGCTCTTCATGGAAATCGTGATGTCTCCGATGCGCCGGTAGATTTCATCCTCGGCGCCGGACTTGGGTTTATAACTGAATATCTGCTGTGCGCTGCGCTTATCCGGCACGAAGAATTCATCCCGATAATGCGTGATGAACCGTCCGAGTCGTTTGCCCATATCCAACAGTTTGAACTCTGCCCAGAGATCCATGAGGCCGTTACTGCTGGGTGTGCCAGTCAGTCCCACAATGCGTTTCACCTTCGGACGCACCTGCATCAGCGCTTTGAAGCGCTTGGTATCGTGCGCTTTGAACGATGACAGTTCATCGATGACGACCATATCGTAATCAAAGGACGCGCCGCTTTTCTCCACCAGCCATTGCACATTCTCGCGGTTGATGATCGTGATCGGCGCGTGCTTCCAAAGCGCCGTCCTGCGCTGCTCCTCGGTACCAACGGCAACCGCATAATCCAGCCCGCGCAGATGATCCCATTTCTCTATTTCCGCAGGCCATGTATCACGCGCGACTCGAAGGGGACAAACGATAAGCACACGGCTCACATCAAAGCTGTCGTACATCAGGTTTATGATCGCCGTCAGAGTAATCACTGTCTTTCCTCAACCCAAGCCCATATCCAGGAGAACCGCTGCAACGGGGTGCTCTTCGATATAGCGGATTGCGTGCTTCTGGTAGTCGTGGGGTATGAACTTCATCGGGCATCACCTCCAATCTCATCCAGTATTTTGTCAATCAGCCGGGCATCGTCTACGACGTACACGCGAAAGCCAAGCCGCTCCAGCTGCCTTTTCCGCGTTACCTGCAGGGGACGCGGTTTCTTGCCCGGCGCTTTCAGCTCGACGAATGCAATGCGTCCTTCCGGAAGCAGTACCAGTCTGTCAGGTACACCGTCCATGCCGGGACTGACGAACTTCAGTGCCATACCGCCTTTTCGGCGCGTCATCTGCACGAGGCGTCTCTCAACATCACGCTCTAACATGTCGCACCTCAATTGGCGGATCGATGATGTGAAATAGCGCCCTCGCCGCCTGCTCAAAACTCGTCATGGGTTTGCCGCAGCAGCGCCAGCACCATTTTTCTTTGTACCAGACGCCGTACCGGTTGTCGTTATAGAAGCTCTTCATGATCCGGTAACCTCTGCGGTGATAACGCCGCTCATAGATACCGTTCGGCTTAATGTGCCATCCGTCACGGACGAAGTGGTCTCTCCGATGGGCGCGGTTCCGGACAAGGCGCTCGCGCTCCTGCGCTGCGATAATATCGCCTTCCATGATGCCTGCACAGATGCATGCAACCAGAATGGGCACCGGAAAATTGCGGTGCTCCATCCTGTGCACGAAGCGTACTTTCTTGCATCCGCACAGTTCGCAGGTAAAGCTGTCGTCCTCGTAATCGTCCACATCCGTGCAGAACCATCCTTCCAGCGGCGCATCCATCGCTCGAAGCGCTTTGTGGCAACGCCGGATATAGCTCTCAGAAACATGTTCTTCCATGCCAACCCTCCATTTTTGTCCTCTTGTCACACTCCTCGAATTTTGGTGTGACACCCACGTTCGAAGCAGAAACCCTTGATTTTCCAGCCTTTTTCAGGCGCTTCCGGCATTTTTGTCACATTGTCCTTTTTGTCCCTGATTTCACGTCCGTAATACCCTTTCTCTCTATGTGTAGCAAAATTAAGATAAATAAATAATTATTCTTTTTTTTGCCTCTGGGTTTTCGGACAAAAAGGACAAAAATGATTGACGCTTGAAAAGCCCAGTAAAATGGGCGTTTTTCACGTCTTTCATTGTCCCGTCAGGACTGTGACAATCTGCGGACAGTGGGACAATAATGCTCGTTCACCCAAGGATTGACGAGATACTGCGGCAGCGGCGGACGTCCTTTTCCAATGAAAGCCTGCGTGTTGACTGATGCGATGTATCCATAGTCCTCCAGAAAGTCCAGAACCGGCTGGATTGCTTCTACGGTCTTGAAGATCCGACAATTGCGCATCGCTGTGCGGCGGTTGAACTCCGTCAGGTTGCGCTCTTTGATCATGCTCAGGATATGCGCGGCTTTCTCGTTCATTACATCTTCAGGCAGCACATTGAACACCGCCTGCGCATGATTCAGAAAGTAGCGTCCGATGCGAATCGCATTCTGCATCATCGCGCCTTCCACGACGAGCCGGTCATTGACGTCAAGAAAATCGTGGCTGCGGTAAACGCTCGCTCTGCACAGCAGTCCGGCGATACGCAGCGTACTGCCGATGAGCTTGCCGCACCAGTCTGCGATCTCCGCATAGTCCGTGACGAGCTTCGGCTCGATCTCTTCCGCAAAGGCAGCCAGCAGCGCATCCGCTTCCGGTGAAAGTGTGATGATCTCCGGCTCGTCCTGATATGCGTCTTCCAGCAGGTTGAAGATACAGGATTCATAGGCCTTATAGACATCCTCCGAAACGGGCGTGCTACGATACTGACGCGAACCAACCGTGGAAAGCGGAAAGCTGTAGAGGAAACGCGCCGTCAGACCACGCCCGCGAAAGGTCGTGTTACGCAACACTCCGGAGATCACGCTGGGCTGTGCCATCAGCAGCACGGTCAGCGCCGGATCCATGATGCTTTCGCTTTCGCGCCCGATACGGTCTACACGGATGCTGTCGCCGGAGTAACCTTTCAGCATGACATCGATATTGACGGACTTGGAATAAGCGCCCGCAAGGGTATCAAAGATACCGGCTTCCGAGGAAATCAGCGCCATGCGACCGTTGTTTTCGGAGAGCACGCTCACGAGCTTTTCTGGCGTGATGTCGTCAGCAAACAGTCGCAGCGGTTTCTTTTCACGGTACGATGTGATTTCGATGGCGATGTTCTCCAGCTCACTTGCTTCCGCTTTTCCCTTAGCCACCTGCTCTTCGAGAGCTTTCTGCTTGCGCTCCAGTATGCGCCTGTGCATCCGACTGCCTTCCACGGCTGCAGCGTTCTGCCGATTGTACTCGATCTCGAAGTCGCTGACCGGTCGCACCATCGCATGCTGCACAGCGGACTTACGCTCTGACGGCGGCGCGATCTCAAGCATGTATGTGTTCAACGGCTCTACCCAGTCAGCTTTGCCTCGAATGCGGTACTTGCCCTGTATGCAGGTGGAGAGGATAGAAAGCGCACTGCTGCCCGCCATGTCGATGGGTGTCTGCGTGCTCTCAGAAAGCGCGCGAACGTAAGCCGCAATGGGTGCAGGTAACGCGTCTACAGGGAAATCGAAGAGTGTGTATTTGCCAAACGGGATGGGTTCTTCCCAGCCAGTGGCTGCGGTGGAGTTGTACTGCTCCGGTGGAATGTAGTCTTCGCTCTCGCTGATGACGCTGAAAAAGCGGAGTGCGCTGTGCCAGATGGAATCCAGTTCTTCATCATCCAGAGGTGGCGTGCAGCAGGCCGCCCGCGCATCGAAAGCGCGACGTGCTTCGTCGGTATCACCAAGACGCTTCAATATGCGACCGGCGAAGTTCGACATCGTGCAGTTGCGGTTGCCTTGCCGGATCGGAGGACGGCTCGTATCCATGTTCATGAGGAATTCCTCCGCATCGGCATCCTCCTGATCGAGCGCGTCCAGATATGCATTGAGGGTGATATCGCCGCCGTAGCAAGCGACTTCCGCGTTGGCGGTACCGAAGAAGAATCGCGCGGCGTCCAGCGCGTTGCTGTCGAAGAACGGGAAGCGCTCATGCAGACGCTTCTTAAGGGATGCGTAGATCTTGAAGTCGCGGCAGTCGTCGATCAGGAAAGCGACATGGTAACGTGGACGAGCGCTCCGGCGCTCTTTTGGCTTCATATTGTGTCGGCTGTAGTGGACGAGGAAAGGGACTCCCGGCATGATCGCACGGATGTCGTCCGGCGTGATCCACTCGTCGGGATTATCGGAGTGGTCATTGTCGTTGTCCATCGCCAGCACATTGGAGAAGCGAAAGTTGTTGTTATTCCGGTAGTTCCCAGCGTACTCCGCACAGACATAGTCGTGGGATACTACATTGCCGAAATCCTCAGCGCTGTTCACCTCGTGGCGATGAGGGTACCGGCAATTGGCAGCGTTACCCCGGCTGTCTGCCGTGTAGAAGATGAAATGCTTGTTCATTACTGTTCCTCCTGATGATCGGCATGATGGGGGAGAGTTGAGACATTTTCCCATGCAATGGGCATGTAACAGGAGAGCTTCATCGGGGCACCATCATGTTCATATTCAGAAGCGTTTTTTCCTCCTATATGAAACAGGACATCAATAGTGCCTGTAACGACGGTTTTTCAAAATTTCTTTGTGGAAACCATCGTTAAGTGACCTGCGGATGTCCTGTTACTGGTAGGGCGCTGTAGCGATTGAAATAATGTGTGAGAGGCGTCGTTAAAACCTGTACGGATGTCCTGTAACAAGCAGAGAGCGACAGACTCTCGGAAAGGACGGTGCCAATCATGGCAAACCAGAGAAACGCCGTACAGAACAGCAACGAAGAGTACAGCTTCCTCGAAGATGTGCTGGACACGGTAGACTGCATCGACTGCGCGGTCGACCACTTCACGCAGAAATGCGCGATCACCCACGACATCCTCCTCGAGGTATCGAAGACAATCCAGGCTCTGAAGTCTGGCATTGAAGCTCTCATGGAGATGGACGACGATGATGACTATGACGAGGAAGACGGAGGTATACCGGTATGTCAAAAATGTCGGAACTCGCAGCGGAACTGAGTGAACTCAGGCGCTGCGGCGAAACCTTGATCTCCATAGCAGCGACGCTCACGGAGCTATTTTCCGCAGGCGCAGAGAAAGCCGAAGCACAGCCCATGCCTGAGAAGCAGCAGGAACCCGCCAAGCCGGAAAAGACTTATAGCTTCACGGACGTTCGCGGCATTCTCGCGGATAAGTCCCGTCAGGGGCACACGGTAGCTGTGAAGGAGCTGCTCCGGAAGTACGGTGTGGAGAAACTCTCCGATCTGGCTCCGGAAAACTACACGGCAATCGTCGCAGATGTGGAGGCGTTGTAATGGTCGATCAGCATGCACTTCTCTCGCCATCGTCGGCGCACATCTGGCTCAACTGCCCGCCTGCTGCAAGGCTGGCGGCGCAGTTCGAGGATGCCGAAAGCGCCTATGCTCAGCAGGGCACGGACGCGCACGAACTCTGCCAGTACAAGCTGGAAAAGGCTCTCGACATTCCGACCGAAGACCCGCGTGAACATCTCGCGTACTACGACTCTGAAATGGAGCGCGGCAGCGCCGACTACGCTTCCTTCGTAATGGAGACCGTCGAGGAGATCAAGAAGAACTGTCCGGATCCGGCTGTACTGATCGAGCAGCGTCTCGACTTCTCCAAGTTCGTCAAGGACGGTTTCGGCCGCGGTGACTGCATCATCATCGCGGATGGCACCATGCACGTCATCGATTTCAAGTACGGCGTAGGCGTCCTCGTCTCCGCTGAGGGAAACCCGCAGATGATGCTGTACGCGTTGGGTGCCTTGGAGCTCCTCGACAGCCTGTACGAATTCGACCGCATCAG
>CAYFRC010000095.1:0-7638 GCA_964345325.1 uncultured Oscillospiraceae bacterium | reverse complement strand
CTTCCCGCGTTGTCTTCGGGAATGAGCCTCATGTATAGCTCTCGTCCCGGGCGCTCATCCCTTCGTGCGCCGTGTGCGGGATTGAGCCGCCGATGCAGGTTCCGTCCTCCGCGCCCGTTCCCTCGTGTTCCGTGTGCGGGATCGAGCCGCCGATGCAGGTTCCGTCCTCCGCGCCGGTGCCCTCTGTCTGAAAGGTGCCCGCATAGGGCGTGCCCTGCGGCATCGCACCCGGGTTCGCTGCGGGGCGCGAAGGGAATTGCAGTTTCTGCTTCGCTGCGGGCTTTTGCTGCTTCTCGGCGGGCTTTTGCTGTTTTTTGTTGCCGGAAGAAACGACGGCGATAACGATAAACAGAATAATCAGAAACGGCATATGCTGCCCTCCCCGTTATTTTCCGCCCTTGGGTGCGGATTCTGCGGCGGGCGTTCCGGCGATGGCTTCGCGCATTCTGGTGTCGGAAATGACGTTTTGCATCTGATAGTAGTCCATCACGCCGAGCTTGCCCTCGCGCAGCGCGGAAGCCATGGCCCTGGGCACCTCCGCCTCCGCCTCGACGACCTTCGCACGCATTTCCTGCACAGAAGCCTTCATTTCCTGTTCGTGCGCGACCGCCATGGCGCGGCGCTCCTCCGCCTTTGCCTGCGCGATACGGCGATCCGCTTCCGCCTGATCCATCTGCAGCTGCGCGCCGACGTTCCTGCCGACGTCCACGTCCGCGATGTCGATGGAGAGAATCTCAAACGCCGTGCCGGCATCCAACCCCTTGTCGAGCACAGTTCTGCTGATGAGATCGGGGTTTTCCAGAACCTTTTTGTGCGTCTCGGAGGAGCCGACCGTCGTCACGATGCCCTCGCCGACGCGCGCGATGATGGTCTCCTCGCCCGCGCCGCCGACCAGCCGCGCGATGTTCGCGCGAACCGTAACGCGCGCCTTGGCGCGAAGCTCGATGCCGTCTTTCGCGATCGCGGCGACCACGGGCGTCTCGATGACCTTCGGGTTTACGGACATCTGCACCGCCTGCAAAACGTCTCTGCCCGCAAGGTCGATGGAGCACGCCGTATCAAAATCCAGCGAGATGAACGCGGACTGCGCCGCGATCAGCGCGTTGACGACCCTGTCCAGGTTACCGCCCGCCAAAAGGTGCGATTCCATGCGGTTCATGTTGAGGTCCAGCCCCGCCTTGGTCGCCTTGATGAGCGGCAGCACCACGCGGGAGGGATTGATGCGGCGAAGCCGCATGCCGAACAGCGTCGGGATGCCGACGTGCGCGCCGGACGCGAACGCCGAAATCCACAGCCCCAGCGGGAAGAAGTTGAAGAAGACGATCAGCGCGATGACGATAAGTACGATAAAGAAGACGGGCATTGCGATGAATTCCATATAAAAACCCTCCTTATTGATTCTCCACGGTCTTTTCCACGACGATTCGGTTTCCCTCCACATGCGATACCACGATGGCATCGCCCGCACGGATGAATTCGCCTTCCGTCACGACATCGAGCCTGACGCCGTCGAATTCTCCGATGCCTGCGGGGCGCAGCACGGTCTTCGCCACGCCGTTTTTGCCCACGAATGCCTGTATATCGCTCGATTCCACGTATTCGGGCGCTTCGTGCAACACAAGCTGCGATTTTGCCAGCCGCCCCTTCGCTGCGGAGCGTATGGAAAACGACAGCACGATGCATAGGAGCATCAGTACAATGGAGGTAATCACGATTGCCTCCATCCAGTTCGCTGCCTTGAACGCGACGCCAAAAACCAGAAGAACAATACCCGATATGCCCGGAAGTCCGAACCCCGGAATATACATCTCAACCGTAACCAGCGCAAAGCCCGCCGCAAGGCAAATGTATCCTAAAACGTTTAGCGCAGCGGTATCTGCCAAAACCTGCATACTGTTCACCGTCCTTTCCTCTGTGTATGGCTTTATTATACTCCATTTTGCGCCGTTTGAAAAGGTTTTTCGCCAAATCATACGTTTTTGCGTCTGAATTGTCGATTTTGGAAATACCGCTCGACGAATTCCAAATCGATCCCGCCGAAATCGTATTCCGAGAGGCGCGAAATCAGGGCGAATTCGATTTTGTTCGCATCGATCGCGCGCGCCTCGCCCTCCAAGTATACGCTCTCATAATACAACAGCAAAAGGTCTCTGCCTTCGGCGCGCCCGTGTATCGCCATGAGGAGCTTGCCCGTGCGCGTTTCGATCCCGAGCTCTTCCCGTAATTCCCGCTCGAGCGCTTCCTCCGGCGATTCAAGTGCTTCGATCTTGCCGCCCGGGAATTCCCATTTCAGCCCTTGGGACTGCTCTTTGCGCCGCTGCGAAATCAAGACGCGGTCGTTCCCGCGCATCAGCACCCCCGCGACGACCGCCGTCACGCCCCGTTCCCCCGATGCACCACGGCGCCGATCAGGCTGAACAGCAAAAACGCCGCGAGATTTGCCATGACGACCGTCGCGCCCGTCGGAATCGACCACAGGTACGATGCCGAGAGCCCCGCAACAAAGCACACCACCGATACGACCGCGCTCGAAAGCACCACCGTTCGGAATTTTCGGAACACGCGCATCGAGGTGAGCGCGGGAAAGATGACCAGCGACGAAATGAGGAGCGTCCCCATCATGCGCATGCCGACCACGATCGTGATCGCCGTCAAAACGGCAATCAGAATCGAGTAAAAGCCGCTCTTCGTGCCCGTCGCCCGCGCAAACGTCTCGTCAAACGTCACGGCAAAGATGCGGTTATAGAAGATGAGAAACAGGATGAGTACCGTTCCGCTCGCCGCCACGGAGAGCAGTACATCCCCGTCGCTCATCGCGAGGATGCTGCCGAACATCACATTGCTCACGGAAAAATTCACGCCCATGACGCTCGTCAAAATCACGCCCAGCGCTAACGCCGAGGTCGACATCAGCGCGATTGCCGCATCGCCCTTGATCGCGCCGCGATCGGATAATACGATCAGAAGGATTGCCGCGACGATCACCGCCGGCATCGCGACCGTCAGCGGCGCCCAGCCCGTCACCGCCGCGATGGACAGCGCGCCGAAGCCCACATGCGAAAGCCCGTCGCCGATCATGGAATACCGCTTGAGTACGAGGATCACGCCGAGCAGCGCCGCGCACAAGGACACCAGTACGCCCACCGCGAGCGCGCGCGACACAAAGCCGTAGCGCAGCATGGATGCAATCTCCTCAATCATATCCCGTACACCCCCTTGAAAAGCTCGCCGTGCTCGCTTTCGACATACTCCCTCGCCGTGCCGGAGAAGGCGATCCTGCGGTCGTGCATGCAGAGCACCTTTTTCGCGTCCCTGAGCGCACCCGCCACGTCGTGCGTAACCATGATGATACACACGCCACGCTCGCGGTTCAGCTCGCGGATGATCGCGTACAGCGCCGCCGCCGCGTGGGGGTCCAAGCCCGTCGTCGGCTCATCCAAAAGCAGCAACCGCTCCGTCGCGCAAAACGCCCGCGCAAGCAGCACCCGCTGTTGCTGACCGCCCGAGAGATCGCGATAGGATTTATCCGAAAGGGCGGCGATATCCATGCGCTCCATCGCGTCCTCGCACCGCGCCCTGTCTTTTTTGGAATAAAACGGCAAAACACCGTGCCTGTTGAGGCAGCCCGATAGAACGACCTCGCGCACGGACGCCGGAAAATCCTTCTGCGCGGCGGTCTGCTGCGGCATATACCCGATTTCCGTCTGCTTCAGCCCTTCGCCTGCGACGATGCTTCCGCTTCGGGGTTTGACCAGCCCCAGCATTCCCTTGATGAGCGTAGATTTGCCGGAGCCGTTGTCCCCCGCGATTACAACATAATCGCCCTTTTCAAACGTCGCGGACACGTCCTCGACCGCCGTCACGTTTTCATAGCCCATCGTCACATGGTTCAACGTCAGAAGCGCCATGGTTTTCCTCCTCCGCACACGTTTGGCAGACCCCGTACAGCACCGTCCGCGCGGGATCGAGCCGAAAGGCGTGCTCCTCCTGAAAGTGTCTGCCGATTTCCCGAATCAATTCGCACGATACGTGCAGCAGCGCTTGGCAGTTCGTACAGATGCAGTGCATCTGCACATCGTCCTCCCCCGCCGGCATGCCCGTATAGCGGTAGCAGGCGCAGCCGCCCGCTTCGGTCTGGATTTTCGATACCAGCCCCTGCTTCGTCAGCTGCTCCAAATGCCGATATGCCGTCGTGCGCCCGATGCGGATTCCCCGCGCCCCCAGCGCATCGACCAGCCCGTCCGCCGTGATGTGCGCCGAGCCGAGCGACGTGATATAGTCCAGCACACACTCTTTTTTGTGCGTGTTGTATTCTCCTCTCCGCGCCATAGCCCCACCTTCCGTTTCCCGCTTTGCGCAGTCCTGTCATCAAATCAGTTGAGCGCGATTTTAAGCGCATCCAAATTTCGATACATCAGGTCGATATAGGATATTCCGCTATCGAACTCTTCCCTGGTTACATTGTGGCAGGAGTGGTATTGCAGTACCTGCGCGCCCGTCTCCTGCGCGATCGCGTTCGCGACGCGCTCGTTGCCCATTTCGATGTGGAACACAACGGGGAGTTTATCCTCGCGCATCGCGTCGATCAAATCCGCCATCGTGGCTGCGTCCGGTTCGGTCTCCTCGCTGCAACCGGGGAATGCCGCGCGCCACGTCAAATCGTATTCCTCCGCGAAATAGAGCAGGGGGAACCTGTCGCCGAAGAGGATCTCCTTCCGCTTTGCGGTCGATACCGTCTCCCGAATCGCACCGTCAAGTGCCTCCAACTCCGCGACATACGCCTCTGCGTCCGTTCTGAGCGCCTTTGCGATCGCCCGCGCCATGTCCATCGCCTTGACGGGCGAAGTCCAAATGTGCTCGTCGTACTCGTCCTCCTCGCCGCCCGCTTCGAGCATGGTGTCCGTGCAGTCCATGAGGCGCACGACCGTTTTGCCCGTCAGGTCGATGCTCGAGAGGATGTCCTCGATCCATTCGTCGCTTTCGCCGCCGATGTAGAGGAACACGTCGCACTCCTCGATCGCGATGATGTCCGCCGGCGTCGGCTCGTAATCGTGTTCCTCTGCGCCGCACCGCACCAGCATGGAGACCTCCGCATTTTCGCCCGCGACCTGCCGCGCGATGTCATACACGGGGAAAATCGACGCGAGTACGCGCACCTTCCCCTCCGCCAAACACGGCGTCCCCATAATAAGCAGCAGACCGAGCGCCAAGCAAACAATTCTCTTCATAAAACCCTTCCCCATTTCCGAAACCGAATTTGAAATCGGAATCCTTTTTCATATTGTACGAGGAAGATGCACCCCTGTCAAGGGTCGCTCCAAAATATAACGAATGTCGCGCTTTCTGTGGCAGAATGAAATGGGGTGCTGCTGTGCGAAACAGCCTGGCACCCCGTGGCGTTTACCATGAAAACGATGCATAGGGACAGGATTGGCAAACCTGCCTCGTTACAGCTTTTCTCGCAGGTATTCCGATACGATGTCCAATAGCGGATCGCTCCAAAAGTCTCCTTCGTGCGGGGCATTTGTGACGCGCACGAGATAGGCATCCTTTTTGTGTTCCAAGAGCTTTTGATAGAAAACCTCGGAGAGGGTATACGGCACGAGCTCGTCCGCGTCGCCGTGCAGGATCAGGATCGGCGGCGTTTCGCGGTCGTCCACATAGGCGATGGGGCTGATGCGCCTGAGATTTTCCATATGGGAATAGACTTCGCCGCCCGCGAGCGCCGCCATAAGCTTTCCGCCTTCGGATTCGGGCGTCTCGTCGGGGAACGCCTTGATAAGTTCGGGGATATCCGTGGGACCGAAGCAATCCACGACGCACCGCACCTCGGAACTTTCGGAGAGGTTTTCGCCCTCCTCAAATTCGGGCATCTTGCCCGTGAACCCGATCAGCAGCGCGGTATTTCCGCCGGAGGACGTGCCCCACGCGCAGACGCGGTCTTTGTCGATTTGATACGTTTCGGCGTTCGCGCGCAGAAAGCGGATCGCCGCCTTTACGTCCTTCAAAAACGCGGGCGCGGGCGCGTCGAAGCAGCTTCTGTGCGTAACGGAAGCTACGACCATGCCTTCCCTTGCAAAGCGCGAAAGCTGCGGAATCTGCCACTGTGTATTCGGCGTCGTCCACGCACTGCCCTGAATGAAGACGATGAGGGGATAGCTTCCCTTCTTTTCGGGCATGAGAATCTGCATCTTGAGTTCGCCCCCGTCCGCCCCGCGATAGGGGATATCGGGCAGATAGGAAATGAAGCCTTCCCGCTCGGGGTTGTTCGGAATCACCTGATAACGCTGCATAATTCAAACCTCCTGCTTGCAAAGCGCGGTAGAATGCGATATACTATTCGCATGGGAAAACACATAAAGGAGAGAGGGCCATGATAGAGATCAAATCCGTACACGATGCATCGTTTCGCCTGTATGGCCGCGTGATCGAAGGGTACGACGTGAAAGAGCTCATGCAGGCGATGGAATCGACACCGCAGCCGGACGGCGTCGTCTACGTCGGAAGCGTTTGGGAGCTGGAATCCCTCCCGATCGCAAGGCAGCTTGGCGATGTGTTCTACGGCGGCATGCCGATCCAGCTCGGCTATTGCAACGGCGACAACCACAAGCTGAACGCGCTCGAATACCACAGGGATTCGGAGCTGAACCTCGCCTGCACGGACATGATATTGCTCGTCGGCAGGCAGCAGGACATCGACCCGGAGACTTTCTCCTACGACACTTCGAAGGTCGAGGCGTTTCTCGCGAAAAAGGGCGAATTGGTGGAACTGTACGCCACCACATTGCACTACGCGCCCGTGAGTGCCGGCGGCAAGTTCCGCGTGACCATCGTCCTCCCCAAGGGCACGAACATGCCGATGAAGACGACACCGTGCGGATGCGGCGAGGACAAATTGCGCACCGCCGTCAACAAGTGGCTGATCGCCCACCCCGAAAGCGGAATCGACGGGCACCTGGGGTTGACCGGCGAAAACATCACCGTCTGATACCATTCGTTCGCGCGGGGGAAACGGGATGCGCTCTCGTTTCCCCCTTTTTTACGCCTTAATGCACCATGACGGAGCGGAGGATGGGCTTTGCCCGCGCCGCGGTGATTGCGATGCGCAGCATTTCCGTCTTCTCGGGCACATGGATGCGCACGATGCGCTTGTGGCCGACGGTGGAGCCATAGCCGACCGTTTCCCACCTGCCGAAGGAATCCAGCGCCTCGACGCGGAACGCCTCGACGCGCTGCCCGTGGCGGATGTCTTCGCAGACGGTCAGGTAGTTCGGCTGCCGCGCTTCGTCCAGCGCAACTTCATAGATCGGCTGCGTCTCGCTCGCATCGTCCGTAAGGCGGTATTCTCTGCAATAGTCGTGCCCGAAGCGCTCCCGAAGCGCCTCGCCGAATTCCCGCAGCCGCCGCACGTCGCGCCCGTCGAAAAGGCCGTTCGGCATGGGCGGCACGTTCAGGTGGAAGCAGCAGTTGCCCCCGACCGTGTTTTCATACGTCCTGAGCAGCCGTTCCAGCGAATGCGGCTCCTCGTTTTCGTGCCAGAACCAGCCGGGGCGGATGGACATATCGACTTCGGCGGGGCAGAAGGCAAGCCCCTTGCTGTACAGGATCGTCGGAAGCGAGCCTATCGAAGGATCGGTA
>CAYFRC010000094.1:5466-7662 GCA_964345325.1 uncultured Oscillospiraceae bacterium | reverse complement strand
GTTTCTGCCCGAAAAGGCGCGCGCGCTCGGCATACCCGTGCAGGACTGGCAAAAACTCCAGAGTGGGGAAACCGTGGCGGGCATAACGCCCGATCAGGTCATGACGCCGCCGCGAAGGGGGCTGAAATTCGTTTTTTCGGGCGATACCGCGCACTGCCCGTCGCTGATCGAAGCGGGGGAGGATGCCGATCTCATGATTTTGGATGCGACCTATGCGCTCGATACGCAGCGGGAGCAGGCGACGCTTTACGGGCACATGACGTTCTCGCAGGCGGCATCCGTCGCGCGGGATGCGGGGTGCAGACAAATGTGGCTCACGCATTTTTCGCAGATGCAAAAAGTGCCCGAAGAAAATGCCGGCTACGCGACGCAAATCTTCCCGAACACTCGCGTGGGGTACGACGGCATGAGGGAAACGCTTCGCTATCATGAGGATTAAGCGCGATGCACGCTCATTTGCGCATGGAAACCGAGGCGGAGAACGCTTCGCGGTCATGCAGGCTATTTTCAAAACCCAAAGTAGCTTGCAACTGAACAGGGGAATCGCTTCGCTGTCGCGAAGAATACATATGGAGAGGATTGAGGGAGTATGGAACGGAAAAACGCATGGAAATCCTACACGGAAGAGGAACTGTCCGCCGTCGAAAAGATGGCGGTCGCCTACAGACGGTTCTTGGACGCGGGTAAGACGGAGCGCGAATGCGTGAAGCAGGCGGTCGCTCTGGCAGAGGGAAAGGGCTATCGCGACCTGCATGAATGCATCGCGCAGGGCGTATCTCCCAAGCCCGGCGAGGGCGTATATGTAAACGTGATGGGGAAGGCCGTGCTGCTCTTTCTGATGGGAAAGGCGCCTGTGACGCAGGGCATCAACATCGTCGGCGCGCACGTCGATTCGCCGCGTTTGGACATCAAGCAGAACCCGCTGTATGAGAAAAACGACCTCGCGTATCTCGATACGAACTATTACGGCGGCATCAAAAAATTTCTCTATCTCGCCCGACCGCTCGCGCTGCACGGCGTAGTCGCGAAGAAGGACGGAACCGTCGTCGATATCGTGATCGGTGAAGACGAGTGCGATCCGGTCGTGGGCGTGACCGACCTTCTGATCCACCTGTCCGGCGATGCGATGAGCAAGAAGGCGAGTGAATACGTGACGGGGGAGGAGCTCGACATCGTCGTCGGCGGAAGACCCGCCGCCGATGCGGAAAAGGACGCGGTGAAGGCGACGATCCTTTCGATCCTGAAGGAAAAATACGACATCTGCGAGGAGGACTTCCTGAGCGCGGAACTGGAAGCGGTTCCCGCGGGCAAGTGCCGCGATTTCGGGCTCGACCGCTCGATGCTGTTGGGCTACGGGCACGACGACCGCGCCTGCGCCTTTGCCGCGATGGACGCGCTCTTTTCAATAGACGGCGTTCCCGAGCGCACCTGCTGCTGCCTGTTTGCAGATAAAGAGGAAATCGGCAGCGTCGGCGCGACGGGCATGCAGGCGAACTACTTTGAAAGTGCCGTTGCGGAGCTGATTGCACTGACGGAGGAGAAGTATAGCGACATATTGCTGCGGCGCGCGCTCAGAAACAGCTGCATGCTCTCCTGCGACGTGAGCGCCGGGTACGATCCCACGTTCGCGAGCGCGTTTGAGGAGAAGAACGCGGCATTTTTGGGGCGCGGTGTGTGCTTTAACAAATTCACGGGTGCGCGCGGCAAATCCGGCAGTAACGACGCGAACGCGGAATACATCGCATCCATCCGAAAGCTCATGGACGATGCGAACGTGGCGTTCCAGACGGCGGAGCTCGGCAAGGTCGACATCGGCGGCGGCGGGACGATCGCCTACATCTGCGCCCTGTACGGCATGAACGTGATCGACAGCGGTGTCGCGGTGCTCTCGATGCATGCGCCCTATGAAATCATCAGCAAGGCCGACCTGTATGAAGCCGCGAAGGGCTACAGGGCGTTTATGCTCGGCGCGCGATGAAACGGGTATTTGCCATCCTCCTGTGCTTTTTGCTCATTTCTGCCATTGCGTGCGCGGAAAGCGCCGTACTGATGGAGTATACGGTATCCGCAGCGGACTATACGCGGGCGGGGCTGTATACGGGCGAGACGCAGGACGGCATCCCTTCGGGATATGGGCTTTTCACCGCCGTGAACGACGAGGGCGTCCCGTGGCACTATATAGGCCTTTGGCGGGAC
>CAYFRC010000094.1:4792-5456 GCA_964345325.1 uncultured Oscillospiraceae bacterium | reverse complement strand
ACGGCCTGATGCACGGCGAGGGCGCGACCTATTGGGACACCGGCCATGTGGAAAAAGGGCTGTATGCCTTTGGGCAATATCAGGGAACAAACCCATCCGAGACGCCTCTGCCGACGCATTCCCCGCAGAGTACGCCGGAACCGAAGGCGCCCGACAACACGCCCGAGCCGGATGCGGCGGAGGACGCGCCGATTGAGGCGGCATATGTCGGAAACAAGAACACCTTGCGCTTTCACTATCCGTCCTGCCCGTCGGTAACGGAAATGCGCGAGAAGAATAGGGTATACCTCGCCTCGCGCGAGGAAGCGCTCCAAATGGGGTACAAGCCCTGCGGAAGGTGCAACCCATAGCGGAACAATCAAATAGAAAACGGCACGGATACGAGGCAAAACACTTCGTATCCGTGCCGTGTTTTCTACGAAAGAGTGCACCGGGTTCAGTGCTTTGCGTTCTTGAAGGAAGCCGCCATTTCGACGATGTCGCCGACGCCGTCCAGCACGACCGTCGGGCGATAGGCGTACTGGGTGAGCGTTTCGCGCGTCGAGATGCCCGACAGCACGAGCACCGTCGCCATGCCGCTCTCCAAGCCGGAGATGATATCGGTATCCATGCGGTCGCCGACCATCACCGCCTCCGCAGAGTGGCAGTTTAAGAGGCGCAGGCC
>CAYFRC010000094.1:1997-4782 GCA_964345325.1 uncultured Oscillospiraceae bacterium | reverse complement strand
GTTGGGCTTTCCGCAAAAGTACGCCTGCGTGCCGGTCGCCATTTCGATGGGAGAGATCAGCGCCCTGCAAGCCGGTGCGATGCCGTTTTCGATGGGGCCCGATACGTCTGAATTCGCGCCTATCAGCTTCGCGCCCGCGAGCACCAGATTGGTCGCCTTCGTCAGCGTGCTGAGCGAATACGCCTTGCCCTCGCCGACCACGACGTAATCCGGGTTCACGTCGTTCATCGTGATGCCCGCGTCGTACAGGGCGTTGAGAAGCCCGGCTTCCCCGATGGCGTACACCGAGCAGCCCGGCGCCTGTTCCTTCAAGAAGGATGCCGTCGCGAGCGCGCTCGTATAGAAGTGCTCCTCCGGAACGTCAAGCCCCATGCGCGCCAGCTTTTGGTTCAGTTCCTTGGGCGTGTAGCCGCTGTTGTTCGTCAGGAACAGATATTCCTTCTTCTCTTCCTTCAGCCAGTGGATAAAGGTGTCTACGCCCGGCAGAATCTTGTTTCCGTGGTAGATCACGCCGTCCATATCGCAAATAAAGCCCTTTTTCTGGTTAAAATCGATCATGTATTTCTCATCCTTTCGTATCGTTTCCTAATTCTCAAGTCGTGTGTCTTCTTACACGTTTCGAAGCCTGTACGCGATCGCGTCTTCCAGGTAGGCGAGGTATTCTGCGTCCTGACAGAGCGTCTTCCCCTCGTCGTCCGAAAGCTTGGCGACGGGCCTTCCGTTCACCGCCTGCAGCTTTATGACGATGTTGAGTGGGGGCGCAAAGGTGTCGTTGGTGACGAATGTTCCGATGCCGAAGGATACGTTGATTTTGTCCCGAAAGTGGTCGCAAATCTTCTGTGCCCTGTCGAAATCGAGGCTGTCGCTGAAAAACAGGCTCTTCGAGGCGGGATCAATGCCGAGCTTTTCGTAATGCCGAATCATTCTCTCGCCCCACGTAAACGGATCGCCGCTGTCGTGGCGCACGCCCGCGTAGGTGCTCGCCATCGCCTTGTCAAAATCGAGCAGGAACAGGGGCGTCGTCAAGGTGTCCGTGAGCGCGATGCCGTTGTCGCCGCGGAACACGTCGTACCAGTCTATCATGGCGTAGTGGTTCGTATAGGCGAGCGGTACGGAGGGAATGCCCTGATACACCTGAAAGAATTCGTGCGCCTGCGTGCCGCGCGGCTTGGTACCGAATTCCTCCGACAGCCTGACGTTGGAGGTGCCGAGGTAGTTTTTCCCCAGGCGGGAAGGGAGCATGGAGAGGATTTGCCTCTGGCAGTCGTAGGAGAGCCTTCTTCTCGTGCCGAAATCCGTGAGGGAAAAGGAGTAAGTTCCGTCCTCGAAGCGGCGAATCTTTTTCTCGGCGCGCTCGAGTGCGCTGTCCAAGAGGCGGTCGTAATCGTAGGACATGCGGAAGTAGACTTCGTTCACGATTTCCAGGATGTAGATCTCAAACTGCATGCAGGAAAACAGGGGGCCCGCGATGGAAATATCCAACTTCCCATCCGCCGTGCGTGAACAGGTGATGTAGTCGCGCATGGGATGCCAAAACCGCAGAAATTCCACAAATCCCTTCGGGATGTAGCGGATGGAGCGAAGGTACGCAAGTTCCTGCTCGGTATAGCGCATGTTGCAGAGGCAGTCGATCTGCGCCTGAATCTCCTCAAACATCTCCTCCGTGAAGACGACATCCGCATTGCGGCATACGAATTTGTATTCGCCATAGAGATCGGAATGCTTAAACAGGAACACTGCGCCCATGTTCTTCTTGTACAGATCGTCGTCGTTGAGCCCGTGCACGATCGGCGGAAAACGCATGGAAAAACCTCCCCTCTTTAGAATTCGTCGGAAAGCATGCCGTCGATAAAGCAGCTGTGCATGGCGCTGAGCGCCGCAATATGCCTTTCTTCCGTAGAACCCGCGCAGAGATCGGAAAATACCGCCATTGGAAGCTCCGGATTCGATGCGCGGATGAGGATGGCGTTTGAAAGGACGCAGATGTCCGTATCCAGCCCCATGAGGAACAGCTTGTCGCGCGTCGGGTCGCACACATCGGCCACGGCTTGCCCGATCAAAGGCTCACCGAAGGAAATCTTGTCGAACGTGCGCACGACGTTTGCGCCCTTCAGAATCTCCTGCAGCGGAAGCGGCATCTCGTGCCCCTCGGTGCCCGCGATGCAGTGAGGTACAGGGAGCCGTTTCCCCTCGTAGCTATCGGGATACGTGTCCTTCTCGTGCGTGTCGCGCGTGACGAAGACCGCGCCAAAATCCGAGATGCGCGCCTTCAGAAAGGCTTCTGCCCTGTCGTAGGCGGCTTTCGCCGCGAGAGAGCCTAAAGCGCCGGCGATGAAGTCGTTCTGAAAATCGATGATGCACAAAATGTTCATGCCTTTACCTCCGTCTCCTCTAAGATGTGCCGTGCAACGTACACGCCGCTCGCCGAGGCGTGTGAAAGCGAATGGGTCACGCCGGAGCAGTCGCCGATGACGAACAGCCCCTTGCGATTGGTCTCCAAATGTTCGTCGATGTCCACTTCCATGTTGTAGAACTTGACCTCCACGCCGTACAAAAGCGTGTCGTCGTTCGCGGTGCCGGGCGCGACCTTGTCCAAGGCGTAGATCATCTCGATGATGCCGTCCAAAATGCGCTTGGGGATTACGAGGGAAAGATCCCCCGGCGTCGCGGCGAGCGTGGGCGTGACGAAGCTGCCCGCGATGCGGTGGTCGTTGCTGCGCCTGCCGCGGATCAGGTCGCCGAAGCGCTGCACAAGGACGCTGTCGCCGCTGATCAGGTTGGCGAG